>NZ_BCQU01000108.1:0-22857 GCF_001552235.1 Actinomadura rubrobrunea NBRC 15275
CCGCGGCGCGCGCCCGGCGCGCCGCCGACGAGGCCGCCCGGGCGCGGTGAGCCGGCGGCCGCCGAGCCGCCCCCGGATTTAGAACGCGATTCTGGGATGGGGTACCGTCGCCTCTGGACACGACGGTCAGCACCGCCGGAACGGGGAGGAGCTCAGGTGGCGATACCGGCCTTGGAGCAGCCCGCGGACTGGACCGAGCCGGGCGCCCACCCGGTCGCCCCCGGCGTCCACCGCATCCCGCTCCCGCTGCCGGTGCCGTCCCTGCACGCCGTCAACGTCTACGTGATCGAGGACCCGGAGGGCCTGGTCGTCGTGGACGCCGGCTGGGCGATGCCGGACGCCCGCAGGTCCCTGGAGGGGGCGCTGCGCCTGCTGGGGCACCGTCTCGACGACGTCGCGCAGTTCCTCGTCACCCACGCCCACTGGGACCACTACTCGCAGGCGCTGGCGCTGCGCCGGGAGTTCGGCACGCGGGTGCGGATCGGCCGCGGCGAGCGGCACTCCCTCGAGGCGTTCGACATCCGCAAGGGCCTGCATCCGCGCCAGGTGGAGCTGCTGCGCCGCTGCGGCGCGTCCGCGCTCGCCGACGAGGTCGCGGCGATGGGTGTGCGGGCGCGGGAGCGCGACGTGCCCCACACGCTCCCCGACGCGTGGCTGGACGACGGCGAGCGGATCGAGCTGGCCCGCCGCGGGCTGGACGTGTTCCACACGCCGGGGCACACCCGCGGCCACGTGGTGCTGCGCGACGCCGCGGCCGGGCTGCTGTTCTCCGGCGACCACGTGCTGCCGCACATCACCCCGTCGATCGGGCTGGAGACCGAGCCGGAGCCCAAGCCGCTGCGCAGCTACCTGGCGTCGCTGCGGCTCGTCCGCGACATGCCCGACACGCTGCTGCTGCCCGCGCACGGCCCGGTCGCGCCGAGCACCCACGCGCGGATCGACGAGCTGCTGCGCCACCACGAGGAACGGCTCGACGCCGCGGCCCGGCAGGTGCGCGCGGGCCGGTCCACGGCGTTCGAGGTCGCGGCGGCCATGCCGTGGACGCGGCGGCGGCGCAGGCTGGACGAGCTGGACGTGTTCAGCCGCATGCTGGCCGTGCTGGAGATCGACGCGCATCTCGACGTGCTCACCGACCAGGGCGTCCTGGAGGCGGCCGAGCACGACGGCGTGCGCCGCTACGCCCCTCGTCCGTGAGGTTCGGCTCCGCCGCGGTCGCGACGGCGGCGCGCGCACGTCCGAGCGCGCGGAAAACGCGTTGACGGCCGCGCTCGCCGCCGCCAACGTGGAGCGTCATGACGACCCCGCAGAGCACTTCGTCCTTGGCCGGCCGCGTGGCGATCGTGACCGGCGTGAGCCGCCGGCAGGGCATCGGGTTCGCCGTGGCCCGCGAGCTGCTGGCGGCCGGCGCGCGCGTTCTGGCGCACTCCTGGACGCCCGCGGACGCCGAGCAGCCGTGGGGCGCCGACCCCGCCGGGATCGAGGGCGTCCTGGAGGAGCTGGGCGGCCTCGGGCCGCGGCTGGCGCACGTCGCCGCCGACTTCGCCGACCCGGACGCGCCCGCGCGGGTGGTGCGGCGCGCGGTCGAGGAGTTCGGCGCGGTGGACGTGCTGGTGGCCAACCACGCGCGCAGCTCCTTGGGGACGCTGTCCGAGGTCACCGCCGAGGAGCTGGATCTGACCTGGGCGGTCAACGCGCGCGCCTCCGTCCTGCTCGCCCAGGCGTTCGCCGCCGCGCACGACGACGGGCGGCCCGGGGGCCGCGTGGTGCTGTTCACCTCGGGGCAGCATCTGGCGCCGATGAGCGGGGAGCTGCCGTACGCGATCAGCAAGGGCGCGATCCACCAGATGACGCTCAGCCTGTCGGACGCGCTCATCGACCGGGGCATCACCGTGAACGCGGTGAACCCCGGACCGGTCGACACCGGCTACGCTGACGACGAGCTGAGGCGGCGGGTCGCCCAGGCCATGCCGGCCGGGCGCTGGGGCCGGCCCGAGGACGTGGCGCGGCTGGTGCGCTGGCTGGCGTCCGACGACGCCGCGTGGATCACCGGCCAGGTGATCGACAGCGAGGGCGGCTTCCGCCGCTGGGCGATGTAGGGCGTTTGTCAGGTTTTGCTCGTGTGGCCGGCGGGAGGCGTGGGGAGAACCGCTGCGGTTCCGGCTCCCGAGGAGGTCCCCCCATGCCGTTCCGCACACCGTCCGCCAAGCGCGTCCTGCCGCTGTGCGCGGGGCTCGGCGTTCTCGTCGCCGGACTGTCGGGCGCCCAGACGACGGCCGGCGCCGCCGTCCGCGCCCAGTCTCCCGGCGCCGCCGCCTCGTCCCAGGCCCGGACGGCCGCGCCCGCGCCCTCGGCGGTGCGGGACGTGGTCATCGCGGTGCACGGCGGCGCGGGGTCCCTGCCGCGCGGCAGTCTGACGCCCGAGCAGGAGAAGGCGTACCGCGACGGTCTGACCCGCGCGCTGAAGGCCGGGTACGCGCTGCTCGAGCAGGGCCGCCCGGCGCTGGACGCGGTCGAGAAGGCCGTCAACGTGCTGGAGGACGACCCGAACTTCAACGCGGGCAAGGGCGCGGTGTTCAACACCGACGCCGAGCACGAGCTCGACGCGTCCATCATGGACGGCAAGGACCTGCGGTCGGGCGCCGTCGCCGGGGTGCGCCACACCAAGAACCCGGTGTCGCTGGCGCGGATGGTGATGGAGAAGTCGCCGCACGTCTTCATGGCGGGCAAGGGCGCCGACGAGTTCGCCCTGCGCAACGGCGTGCCGTACACCACGCAGGACTACTTCTGGACCCAGAAGCGCTGGGACCAGCTCATGGCCGCCAAGGGGCGGGGCGGCGCCGCGACCGCGTCCGCCGCCCGGCAGACCGAGGTGGGCGGCACGGTGGGCGCGGTGGCGGTCGACCGCGGGCGCAACGTCGCGGCGGCCACGTCGACCGGCGGGCTGACCGACAAGGCGGTCGGCAGGGTCGGCGACTCCCCCGTCGTGGGCGCCGGGACGTACGCCGACAACCGCACCGTGGCGGTGTCGTGCACCGGCACCGGCGAGGTGTTCATCCGCGGCGTCGCCGCCCACGACATCTCCGCGCTCATGGAGTACGCCCGGCAGCCGGTGCACGCGGCCGCCGCCAAGGTGATCAACGAGAAGATCCCGGCGCTGGGCGCGACCGGCGCGGCGATCGCGCTCGACCCGCGGGGCAACCTGGCCGCCCCGCACAGCACGAAGGGCGTCATCAACGCCTACCTGACCCGCGACGGCAAGGTGGTGACCCGGTTGTACGACGACGAGACGCCCGCCGGATGACCGGCGCGCCGTGGGGTCGGCCGCCCCGGTGGACCTGACAGTGTCGACCATTGCGCCTACATTTGTCCGGGTGACCCGCGCCCGGTCGGGCCGCGCATCGCGGGAAGGGGATCGGTGTCGGACGACGCGCACGCTGATCACGAGTCCGCGGCGCGGGCGGGCGCCGCGCCTCGGCCCGCCCTGACCGTCCGGCTCGCCTCGCTGGCCGAACCGCGCGAACCCTCGCCGGACGAGATGGCCCGGGGGCCCACCGTGGCGCGCATGCTGCTGGGGGCGCGGCTGCGCCGGCTGCGCGAGGCGCGCGGCGTCAGCCGGGCGGAGGCGGGCCGGCTGATCCGCGGCTCCGACTCCAAGATCAGCCGGATGGAGACCGGGCGGACCGGGTTCAAGGAGCGCGACCTGGTCGACCTGCTCGACCTGTACGGGGTGACCGACGAGGCCGAGCGGGCCGTGCTGCTGGCGCTCGCCGAGCAGGCCGGACGGCCGGGCTGGTGGCAGCCCTACCACGAGATCATCCCGCAGTGGTACGAGACGTACCTGGGGCTGGAGCAGTCCGCGGAGATGATCCGCTGCCACGAGTCGCACGTGATCCCCGAGCTGCTGCAGACGCCGGACTACGCCCGCGCGGCGCTCGCGCTGACCCACGGCGGCGAGCCCGCCGAGACCGTCGAGCGCCGGGTGGAGCTGCGCCTGCGGCGCGCCCGGATCCTGGAGCGGTCCCGCCCGCCGCGCCTGTGGGCGATGATCGACGAGGCGGCCCTGCGCCGCCCGTTCGGCGGCGCCGCGGTCATGCGCGACCAGCTGCGGCGCCTCATCGAGGCGTCCCGGCTGCCGCACGTCACCGTGCAGGTGATGCCGTTCCGCGCCGGCGGCTACCCGGGCGTGGGCGCCCCGATCACGCTGCTGCGGCAGCCGGAGGCCGAGCTGCCGGACGTGGTGTACCTGGCGCGGCCGAACGGCGCCGAGTACGTCGACAAGCCCGAGGACGTCGACGCCTTCCGGCACGTCCTCAACCAGATGGCGACGCAGGCCGCGCCCGCCGCCGAGACGCCGCGCATCCTGCGGGCCGTCATCGACGAGACCTGACGCGGGCGGCGTCCGCGCCGGACTCAGCAGTTGGGGGTGCAGACGCGGCGCGACATCGCCTCCAGCAGCAGCCGCTTGCTCTCCTCCGGGGTGTGGGCGACCTGCACGATGCCGCGGGTGGCCCGGGCCAGCTGCTCGAGCTCGTCCACGGCCACGTCCTCGCCGTACCCCTGCAGGATCACCTGGACGGGCCGCTGCGGGTCGTACTCGCGGCGCAGCTCGGCCAGCGTCTCGTCGAACGAGGCGCCCTCGTCGTCCTCGTTGCGGCCGTCGGTGAACACCAGCACCGTGTTGACCATCTCCGGCTTGTAGGTGCGCCGCATCATGCGGAACGCGGCCAGCAGCGAGTCGTACAGGCCGGTGCCGCCGCCGCGCTTGACCTCGATGCGGCTGAGCTGGGAGAGGATGCGCTGGCGGTGGGTGACCGACCCGATCCGCTGCCCCAGCGGGGCGAGCGGCACTTCCTCCACCCAGTCCTGGTCGCCCTTGAGCCGGGTGGAGAACAGCCAGATGCCCAGCTCGCTGTCGTCGGCCAGCAGCTGCAGCCCGGTCTGCGCGACCGCCGCGGTGGCCTGGAGCCGGTTGACGCCGGGGGCGACCTTCTCCGCCATCGAGCCGGAGATGTCGAACAGCACCAGCAGCCGGGTGGCCAGCGACAGCCGCGCATAGGACTGGGCGATGCGCCGCACGTCGGCCGGAGACGGCGGCGGCAGCGCGCGCGGCGTCCCGTCCTGGGTGCCGGTGCCCGGTCCGAACGACGCGGGCCCCTGCGCCCAGGAGGTGCGGAAGCCGTAGGCCCGCAGCTCCGCGGCGGTGCGCTCGTCGGCGAGGGACTTCTCCAGCAGGCGGGCGGCGCGGGCCCGGTCGCGGTCGCCGGTGGTGATGGCGAAGGGGTAGTCCAGCCACACCGTGCCCTCGGTCGGATATAGCGCCGCGGCCGGATACGGCGGCCCGCCCCGGTTGTAGGCGAACACGGCCTGCTCGGACGCGAGGACGGTTCCGGGCTTCCCCTGGGCGGCCTCGGACAGCGCCTTGCTCACCGACGGGACGGCGTTCTCCCGGATGGCCCGGACCAGCCCGGTGAACACCGCCTGCCGTTCGGGCACGTCCGCCAGCAGGTTCTCGGCGATGACGAGGGCGGCCATGCCGGTGGCGCTGCGCGCCGGGTCGGGCACGCGCGGGCGGGCGGCCTGCGCGGACGGCGTGTCCGCGGGCTGCTCCGGCCTGCTCGGCCCCTCGCCCGCCCCGACGACGGCGGCCGCGGGTTTCAGCAGCCGGTCCCAGGACGTCTGGTGCGCATCGGGCGCGGCCGCGCGGGGCACGGCGATCACGATCGGCGAGCGCGCGACGGACGTGGGCCGGACCTGGAAGGACCGGGCGCCGCGGGGGGAGGTGCGCACCAGCGAGGTCCACAGCGTCGAGTCGGGGATCCACGCGTCCGGCCGGGATCCCGCGCCGGGCGCCGAGCCCTGCCCGGTGAGCAGGGTGGTCATGGCGGCGGGGTCGGCGGCGCGCACCCGCGCCCGCACGCACCGGCCGTCCACGCGGTGCCGCAGCAGGCCGAAGCGGTCCGCCGCCGCGCGCAGGGCCGGCGCCAGCTCGGGGGCGACCGCGAGGTCGAGCGTCATGCGGTCGTCGATGGCGCATCCGGCCGCCCGGGTGAAGGCGTACGCGCCCACGCCGCCGAGCACGGCCAGGCCCGTGGTCGCGCCCAGGATCGCCCGCACCGGATGCCGGGACGCGCGCGCCCGGTGACCGCGATGTCCGCTCATCGGCCCTCGCTTCGTCGACCACCCCCGCTCGCCCCCGACGGCGCACGGCGCGGACGCGGCGCGCCGTGCCGAACTTGAATTAGACGAAGTCTCCGGAAATCTGTCAAGATCTCCCAAATATTCGCTACGGCCGCCCGCCCGATCCGCCCGATCTTCGGGGCGCGCCCGGAAAATGCGCGACCATTTGAAAGATCAACCTTCAGCTATTTTGTCCCACTTCATCGACTTTTGGTGGGTCGTGGGCGATCAGGTCGAGAACGGTGGCGGCCGTCCAGGCGAATCCGGTGGCGCCGTGCCCCTCGCCGGTCAGCGGGTCGACGTACTCGGCGAACCGCGAGCGGGCCGCGGCGCGCAGCATCGAGCGGCGCAGCGCCGCGGCCCGCTCCGCGGCGCCGTGCTCGAGCAGCCCGAGGTGGACGAGCCGGCCGATGTTGAACCAGCTCGGGCCGCGCCAGTAGCGGGCGGGGTCGAACGCCGGCCCGGTCAGGTCGTAGCTGGGCACCATGTGGACGCGGCCCAGCCCGAACCGCGCGCCGCACGCGGTGCGCAGCAGGTCCGCGGCGACCGGCAGCCCCGGCACGGCCAGCGGCACCAGCCCGGTGACGCCGTGCTCGCGGATCAGCCCGCCGCCGCGCAGGTCGCGGCACAGGAACAGGCCGCTCGACGCGTCCCACAGCCGGTCCAGCAGCGCGGCGACGACCTCGTCGGCGCGTCGGCGGTGCGGCGCCGGGTCGGCGCCGACCGCGGCGGCGATGCGCGCCAGGGCCAGCTCCGACAGCGCCAGCAGCGCGTTGAACGCCGGGTCCTCGACGGCGAACGCGTGGGGGGCGGAGGCGTCGTCGTACCCGTGGTCGCGGTAGTGGGCGGCGAGCCGCACGTACCGCCCGTAGTCCAGGTCGGTGGGACGGTCGCCGGGGGCGGCGTGGTCGAGGTCGCGGCGCCGGAACCTTGACGGCGGCACCGGATCGACGCGGGCCAGCGGACCGTCCCAGCACGGACTGTTGTCCATGCCCGACTCCCACGGGTGGACGATCGCCGCCAGGCCGTGGCCGCCCAGGTCGCGGCGCGTCCTCAGGTACCGGTGCCAGGCGGCCAGCCGCGGATAGGCCCGAGCCAGGAAGCCGCGCCGCTCCGCCTCGGCCGGGTCGGCCCGGAACACCTCCCACACGGCGAAGGCGTGCACGGGCGGCTGGACGATCCCGGAGGTGCGCACTCCGGGGAAGGGGCCCGCGCGCCAGAAGTCCGGGCCGGGGAAGTAGGCGCCCTCCGGGGTCGCCGCGTCGAACACGATGTGCGGCAGGCGCCCGTCGTCCCACTGGGCGCCCAGCAGCGACTCCAGTTCGCGTTGCGCCCGGCGGGGCGACAGGTGCCGCAGGCCGAGCGCCACGAACGCCGAGTCCCAGCTCCACTGGTGCGGGTACAGGGTGCGGGACGGCACGGTCGACGAGCCGGTCCAGTTCCCCAGCAGGACCCGGGCGGCCGCCCGGCGCAGGCCGACGAGGTCCGCGGCGTCCGGGCGGACCCCCTCGAGGATGGCGGAGGAGCTCACGAGGCCGGCCTCCCCCGCGCGGGCAGCGCCCGCCGCAGGAACCCCGGGACCGCCGCCAGGGCCTCCTCCGGTTCGCCCGCGGGCGCGCCTTCGACGACCAGGTCGCCGTCGTACCCGGCCGCGTCCAGGGCGCCCAGCAGCGCGGGCCAGTCGAGGTGGCCGGCGCCGGGCGGGCGGCGGTTGCTGTCGCTGACGTGCACGTGCCCCAGCCACGGCGCCGCCGCCAGCACGGCCGCCGCCGGGTCGGCCTCCTCGATGTTCATGTGGAACGTCCCGGCGGCCACGCGCACCGAGTCCAGCCCGAGCGCGCGGACCAGCGCGACCGCCTGCTCCAACCGGTTCACCCGCGGGTGCTCGTACCGGTTCAGCGGCGCCAGGAACAGCGTGACGCCCTCGTCGGCCGCGTGAGCGCCGAGCTCGGCCAGGTCGTCCAGGTCGTCCTGGGACGCGGCGCCGTCACCGTCCCCGCCGGGCTGCGGCGGGAAGGCGGGTGTGATCACGCCCGTGCCGCCCAGCTCGGCGATCACCGACAGCTGGGTCCGGACCCGTGCGACCGCGTCCCGCCGTGCCTCCGGGCCGTGCGTCCGCGGCGCCCCGGCGTGCACGGTGGGCATGACGACCCCGGAGCGCGCCGCCTCGCGCAGTTCGGGCAGGCGTTCGCGCAGATCCTCGCGTCCGCACAGCTCGATCGCCCCGTACCCGGCCCGCACGGCGAAGTCCCATTTCTGCCGGAGGGTGCGTCCGGGCAGCAGTCGCTCCTGGCATGAGATCCGGTTCACGTCAGCACTCCAGCATGTTCCGCGGCGCGCGTCGCAGGGCGCGCGTCCGCGGCCGCCGCCCCTCGCCCGTCACGATGCCCCATCAGAGCAGCTCGGCGTCGCACGGGCAACTCGTCGGCGCGGTGCGCCCATCCTGGTGACGGAGCGGTAGCGGACACGGATGCGCGGGTGCTCGGACGGGGCCGTCGCGTCACCTCCGCCTCGACCTCGCGCAGCCGGGCCGAAGCGTCCGACGAGAGCGTTCAGGACGTCCGGACGGGGCGGCTGGAGGCGCGTTCGACCAGGACGGGCGGCAGGCGGCGAGAGCGGGACGTCTTGCCTTCGATGAGCTTGATGAGGGCCGCGGCCGCGGCGCGGCCCATCTCCCGCATGGGCGAGCGGACCGTGGTCAGCGACACCGGCAGGTCGGCCGCGATCGACACGTCGTTGTAGCCCACGACGGAGACGTCCTCGCCGACCCGCAGGCCCGCGGCGCGGATCGTGCCCATGGCGCCGATGGCGGCGAAGTCGTTCACCGCGTACAGGGCGGTGGGAGGGGGGTCGAGGGCGAGCAGGGCCGCGGCGGCGCGGCGTCCGCCCTCGGCGTCGAACGGGGAGGTCAGCACGTACTCGTCGGGGATGGGCACGCCCGCCTCGGCGTAGACCTCGCGGAACCCGCGGGTGCGCTCGACGCCCGTGGACGCGTACGGCTGTCCGGCGATGACGCCGACGCGGCGGTGCCCGAGCTCCAGCAGGTGCCGTCCGGCCAGCCGCCCGCCCTCCAGGTCGTCGCAGGTGACCGACACCACGCCGGGCAGCCGCCGGGAGGCGAGCACCACCTTGACGCCCTGTTTCCGCAGCTCGTACACCAGGTCGGAGTCGGTGCGGGCGTCGCCGAGGATGAGGCCGTCGACGCGCATGCCGAGCAGCGTCTCGGTGCGCAGCCGCTGGGTGGCCAGGTCGTCGCCGCTGTTGGCGACGACGGTCTGGTATCCGGCGGCGGCCGCGCCCTCCTCGATGCCCTCGTAGATCGTGGCGAGCACGATGTCGGTCAGCCGCGGCACCACCACTCCGATCATGCGGGAGCGCCCGGTGCGCAGGCTGATCGCCGCCGGGTGGGGGGTGTAGCCGAGCTCGGCCGCCACCCGGCGGATCCGCTCGGCGGTCTCCTCGCCCACGCCCTCGCTGCCGCGCAGGGCCCGCGACACGGTGGTGGTGTGCACGCCGGCGGCGCGCGCCACGTCGGACAACCGGGGTCGGTCGGGCAACGGGTTCTCCTTCTGGAGCGGACGTCCCTCCACATTCTTGCCGACGGCGGCGCCGCCCGCGCGCGCCCCGGGCGCGCCGGCGCCGACCCGGCGTCGCGGGCGCCGTCCGGGGGTTGACGTGGCCCGTTGCAGTCCCCACTATGGACGCAATCGTTTGCGCAAACGTTAGCGCAACGCCGGGCACCGAGGAGGACGTGTGCGTCGACTGATCCTGCTGGGCACCGGCGGGACCATCGCCACCACCGACGCGCCGGGCGGCAGGCGGGCGGGCGTGTCCACCGCCGAGCTGCTGGCGGCGTCCCGGGACGTGTGGACGGACCCGGACGTGCGGGTCGAGGCGCGCGAGCTGCGCCGGACGGTCAGCTTCGCCGCCACCGTCGCCGACGCGCTGGCGCTGGCCGCCGCGGTGCGCGAGGCCGCCCGCGCCGCCGACGGCGTCGTCGTCACGCACGGCACCGACACGCTGGAGGAGGCGGCGTTCCTGCTGGCCCTCGGGCACGACTCGGCCGTGCCGGTGGTGCTGACCGGGGCGCAGCGGCCGTTCGGCGTCCCCGGCGCGGACGGCCCCCGCAACCTGGCGGCGGCGCTGCGGTGGGCCGCGTCCGACGCCGCCCGCGGCACCGGCGTCACGGTGGCGTTCGACGGCCGGGTGTGGCCCGCCACGGGCGTCCGCAAGGTCAGCAGCCTGTCGCCGGCCGCGTTCGCGGCGCCGGGACGCGGCCCGCTCGCCGAGGTGGACGAGGCGGGCGTGCGGCCGCGCGCGGTCCCGCCCCGGCCCCGTCCGCTGCTGACCGGGCGCCGCACGGACCTGCCCAGGGTCGATGTCGTCCCGCAGTACCTCGGCGCCGACGCCGCGGCGGTGCGCGCCGCCCGGGACGCGGGCGCGCGGGGCGTCGTGATCGCCGGGTTCGGCGTCGGCAACGCCACGCCCGGCACGGTCGCCGCGTGCCGCGACCTGCTCCGGGAAGGCATCCCGGTGGCGGTGGCCAGCCGGACCGGGGAGGGGCCTGTACTCGGCCTTTACGCCGGGGGCGGCGCCGACCTGGCCGCCGCGGGCGCGCTGTTCGCCGGGGACCTGTCGCCCTGGCAGGCCCGCCTGCTGCTGGCGGCGGCCATCGCGGCCGACCCGGCGGCGGCCCCGGCGGCGGTGGTCGAGCGCTGCGAGACCTGGCTCGTCGAGGCGGGCGCACTGAGCCGCCCCGCACCGTCGGCGCGGTCCCTGACGGCCGGGCCCGTCTGAAAGAGGGAGGACATGGCGAAGGAAATCCTTGTCGCATACGGCGTGGACGTGGACGCGGTGGGCGGCTGGCTGGGCTCGTACGGCGGAGAGGACTCGCCGTGCGACATCTCCCGCGGCCTGTTCGCCGGCGAGGTCGGGGTGCCGCGCCTGCTGGAGCTGTTCCGCCGGCACGACCTGCCGTCCACCTGGTTCTGGCCGGGGCACTCGATCGAGACGTTCCCGAAGGAGTTCGACGCCTGCGTGGCGGCCGGGCACGAGATCGGCGCGCACGGCTACAGCCACGAGAACCCCATCGCGATGACCCGCGAGCAGGAGGCCGCGGTCCTGGACCGCTGCGTCGAGCTGATCGAGAGCCGCGCGGGGCGGCGCCCCACCGGCTACGTGGCGCCGTGGTGGGAGTTCTCACCGGTCACCAACGAGCTGCTGCTGGAGCGCGGCTTCAAGTACGACCACTCGCTCATGCACCGCGACTTCGAGCCGTACTACGTCCGCGTCGGGGACTCCTGGACGAAGATCGACTACGACCGTCCGGCGGAGGAGTGGATGCGGCCGCTGGTGCGCGGCGAGGAGACCGCGCTCATCGAGATCCCGGCGTCCTGGTACCTGGACGACCTGCCGCCGATGATGTTCATGAAGGCCAGCCCGAACAGCCACGGCTTCGTGAACCCGCGCGACGTCGAGCGCCTGTGGCTGGACCAGTTCGACTGGGTCTACCGCGAGTGCGACTACGCGGTGTTCACGATGACGATCCACCCGGACGTGTCGGGCCGGCCGCAGAACCTGCTCATGCACGAGCGCATCATCGAGCACATCAACCGGCACAGCGGCGTCCGCTGGGTCACCTTCGACGAGATCGCCGACGATTTCGCCCGACGCAATCCCCGCTGACCGCCCGCCCGGCGCGGGCTTGCACGTCCGCGCCGGATCACTCGCCCGCGTGACACAGCGGCGAGCCGCATGTCTCTCCCCTGTTCCCCGTCACGAAGGCCACCCATGTCCGGAGCAACCGTGCCCCCGCCCACCGCGGCGCACCGCTCGCACCGCCGGCGGTGCGCCGCGCCTCCTGCTCATTTGCATGGGCGGCCGCCGCGGCACCGTCCCGCAGCGGGCGGCCGAGGAACCAGTGCCGCCGCCGCACCGGTGCGACGCGTTCGAAACGGACACGTCGACCGCCATCTCTCCGCTCCCGGCGTCGGGCGGACGGTCGGACACGACGGCGACGTGACGCCGTAGCAGCCGTCGTGTGCGGAATGTGCGGCTCGGCCGCGACCTGGACGGAGCGGATCGCCCCTTTGGACGGAGGCGGGGCGATCCGGCGGCAGCGTGCGCTGACCGCCCTGCTGGCCAACGCGCCGTCGCCCCGCCTGCGGCGGGTGGCGGCGGCCCCGTGGCCGGGCGGCGGATGGCGCCTGACCGCTCCCGACGGTCTGCGCTTCGCCCGCTCCCTCGACGAGGCCGTGGCCCTGCTGACGGGCCGCTACGGCCCGCTGGTAGCCGCCGACCCCGGTGACGCGTCCACGACGGCGTGCCTCGAGGCCGGGGCGTCCCCTCACGCCTTGGCGGTATGGGCGGCCGCCCTGCGGCACGCCGGGTTCACCGCCACGGTCACGACCGCCCGCTTCACCCTGACGGTGAGCCCGGCCGACGCTCACGTCGCCGCTCCCCCGCCCGGGGCGGCGCACGAGACGGTGCGGGTCGCCGCGGCGGGGGCGCGAAGCCTCGTCCGGTACCTGGAAATCGCCGACGGGAAGCAGCGGACGAACCAGTCGTGACGCCGCGTCCCAGCTCCCAACGCGCTTGCGCTCTGAAGGAGGGCGACGCCCCGACGAGCTCAAGCGGCGCGTGCCCGACGGCGTGGTCACCCTCGACCTGCCGTACCCGCACACGGTGACCTGGCGGACACGGTCAAGCCGAGGCGGCCGTCCGCACCCGCGCCGCACTGGCCCAGCCGTGTGACGTGGTGGCGCCCCAGGTGCCGTTGCTGCTGTCCGTCGACCAGGGCGACCGCGCCTTGGTGCAGGTGGTGCGGTCGCCGCCCGGGTGGCACGTTGGTGGCCGAGCTGCACCCCAGGGGGCGACCACGGCCATGAGCTCAAGCGGCACGTTTCTGGCGGCGTGACCGCCTTCAACCTGGCCGCCCCTGGCACGGTGACCGGGCGGACACAGTCGAGCCGAGGCGACCGCCCCTGGACCAGGCGCGTGAAGCGATGGCGACCGAAACGTCTCTGCGACTGACCGTCTACCAGGGCGACCGCGCGTTGGCGCAAGTGGTGCGGTTGCCCCCGGGGGGGTGAACGTCCGCAACCGATGCGCCCCCAGGGTGGCGGCTCGGCGGCTGCACGGTGGAACCGTCACTGGCGTGCGACCGTGGACGCCGGGTGTCTTCACACCGCCCGCACCATGCCCGTCCCGCGTCTCAGCGGGCCCGGGGGCCGTGGGCCTCGCCCAGGCCCAGTGGATGAGCGGCGTTTTCTGCGCCGCCGAGCCAGGGCCCTACTGGAGCGATTTCTCCAGCTTCCGTGTCTCCTCGACGATCCGCCGCCACGCGGCCCGGACATGCTCCTCCCGAGTGGCGGGGGCGCCGATCGCCATACGCAGCAGAACCCGGCCGCCGACCTTGGTGTGGGTAAGGAAGAGGTCTCCGGAGGCGTTGAGCGTTTCCATGAGGCGCTTCGTCGCCTCGTTCGCCTCGTCCTCCGGCAGGCCGTCCCACGCCGGGCGGAAGCACACCAGGCTCAGCGGATGGTGGTCGAACAGCACGAACCCGGGCTCGTCCCGGATCCACCCGGCGAGCCGCTGGGCCAGCGCCACGCCGGTGCGGATGTGCTCGCGCAGTCCCTCAGCGCCGTACCAGCGGATCACCGACCACAGCTTCAGCGCGCGGAAGCGCCGTCCGAGCGGGATCTGCCAGTCGCGGTAGTCGATGACCTCGCCGGACTCGCTGGCCTGGTTGCGCAGGTACTCCGGCAGGATCGACAGCGCCCCGACCAGGGGCTCGCGGTCGGCCACCCACAGCACGTTGCAGTCGAAGTTGGTCAGCAGCCACTTGTGCGGGTTGGTGGTGTAGGAGTCGGCGTAGTCGGCCACGCCCTCGTTCAGCCAGCGCAGCTCGGGGCACACGGCGGCCACCCCCGCGTATGCGGCGTCGACGTGCAGCCAGACGCCGTGGCGGCGGCACACCTCGCCGATGGCGGCGACGGGGTCGATGGCGGTGGTGGACGTGGTGCCGACCGTCGCGCAGACCATCGTGGGCACCGCGCCCGCGGCCGCGTCCTCGGCGATCATCGCGTCCAGCCGCGCCGGGTCCATCGCCAGCGTCCGCGGGTCGACGTCCACCGTCCGCACGCCGGCCGCCCCGATCCCGGTGATCTTGGCGGCCTTCTCCAGGGACGAGTGCGTCTGCGAGCTGATGTACAGGGTGTGCCGCCCGGTGAGGCCCTCGCGGCCGGCGCGGCCGCCGTTGGCGCGTTCCAGCGCGGCCAGGATCGCCACGACGGCGGAGCTGGACGCCGAGTCCTGGATCACCCCGCCGCCGGGGCCGTCGCTGCGGAACGCGGCGGGCAGGCCGAGCAGTTCGGCCAGCCAGTCGGCCATGCGGGTCTCCAGCTCGGTGCACGCCGGGCTGGTCGCCCACAGCATGCCCTGCACGCCGAGCCCGGCCGACAGCAGGTCCCCCAGGATCGCCGGTCCGCTGGCGTTGGCCGGGAAGTAGGCGAAGAACGACGGGTGCTGCCAGTGCGTGATCCCCGGCATGACGACGCGTTCCAGGTCGGCGAGGAGGTTCTCGTAGCCCTCGCCCTGCTCGGGCGGGTGGACGGGCAGCGCGGCCAGCACGTCCCCCGGCCGCGCCTGCGACAGCACCGGATAGGACTCGATCTTCTCCTGGTAGTCGGCGATCCAGTCCACCACCTGCCTGCCGTAGCGGCGGAACTCCTCCGGCGTCATGTGTCGGGCCACGTCCAGCTCCCCATGATCCGCGAATTCTTAAGCGCACACACTATGTCCTCGGTTGCTCCGAAATGCCGGCACCGCCGGTCCCGCGCGGACGGACGGGCGCCGTCACGCCGGACCGGGCCGGTGCCGGCGTCCGCGGATCAGCGGATCGCCAGGTGGGCGACCACCGGGTAGTGGTCGGACGGGTACTGGCCGTTCTTCTCGTAGGTGTCGATCTCGGTCCAGAACGTGCGGACCTCGCCGCGCGTCAGGATCCAGTCGATGCGGTCGCCGCCGAGGACCGGCGGCTTCCAGCCGCCGAAGGTGTTGTACTCGGGGCCGCGCCGCTCGGCCGTCTCCCAGGTGTCGGCGAACGCGTCGGGGCCGGTGAGGATGTCGTACGGCTCGCTCTCCCTTGCGGGCACGTTGAAGTCACCGGTGAGCACGACCGGCACGCCCGCCTCGAGCCCGCGCACGCGCCGCAGCACCAGTTCGGCGCTCTTGACGCGCGCGTTCTCCGACTGGTGGTCGAAGTGCGTGTTGACGTGGTAGAACACCCGGCCGGTGCGGCGGTCCCGGAACTTGGCCCAGGTGACCATGCGGGTGACGGCGTTGCCCCAGGTCGCCGAGCCGATCAGCAACGGGGTGTCGGACAGCCAGAAGTGGTCGAAGTCCAGGACCTCGAAGCGGTCCCGGCGATAGAAGATCGCCGAGAACTCGTCGCGGGTGCCGCCCTGGCGGCCCATGCCGACCCAGTCGTGGGCGGGCAGCGCCGCGTCCAGGTCGCGCATCTGCCGCCACAGCGCCTCCTGCACGCCCAGCAGGTCGGGCCGCTGCTTGCGCAGCACCCGCGTCATCAGGGGCAGCCGGGAGGCCCAGTCGCGGGGCGGCGCGTCGGCGTCCAGCCGGATGTTGTAGGTCATGACGCGCAGCCGCACGTCGCCGGCCGACGCCGGGCCGGAGGCGGTCACGGCGACCACGCTGGACACCACGATCACCAGGATGACAAGAAGGGCCGGCGGGGAGAGGCGGACGCGCCGGGACGCGGCGCCCGCGGGGGGACTCAGCGGCATACCAGTCCTTTCTCGGACATGAACCGACAATCGCCCCAAAAGGTGATCACCGCCAGATGGCGCCTCGGCGACGCCCGCCTGTACCCGCCGCATAGGTCAGGTGACCGCGCCGACACGCGCCGACCGGGCCCCTGGGACCGTGCCGCACGTCCGGGGAGGCGAGAACGAAGGGCGGCCGACCTGCCGAGAGCGGCGCGGCCTTACGTGTTCGCGCGCCCCATGTACTCGATGGCCCGGATGCGTTTGCGCCTGCGCTCGCGGCCGACGGCCGCCCGCAGCTCGCCCGTCTTGCGAGTGACTCGACCGAGTGACTCGACATCGTCAGGAAGGGCGACGCTCACCCTCGGTATGGCGACGCAGCCGCCGTGATCGTCACCTCGTTCAGGCGGCTCGCCTGGAAAAGGCCTCCGACCGTGAACGAGGTGCCCGTGAGATGGCGCACCGTCGCCGCGTCGAACCGGCGGCCCAGCCTTAGACTTATCGGCGCCGCGGTGTCAACGTCCCACGCGCACCCTGCCCCACGGGCCCTGCGCGTCGCACACCGCGCCAGGCCACCCTCACCCTGCCCCGCCTCGGCCGCCTTCCCGCCCCCGGAGGCGCGGACGCTCTCATGCGCCCGTCCTGGCTCCACAAAGAGCCCGACGGCGCAGCAGACGCCTTCACCCCGGTCGAACGCGCGCTGGCGGGAGAGACCCCGAGCCAGACGCATCACCGTGTGCACCCGCACGCACCAGGAGCCGACGCGGCGCGGTGGGTGTCTCCGAGACAGCCGCCGAGGCCGGGGACCGTCCGGGCAAGCGATGCGGAATGTCAGTTATCGACGAGAACGGAGAGGACGGCCAAGCCTGAAGGAGACAGGACCGGTGAGCACGGTCCCAGGATGGACGACGAACTGAGGCGCGGGACGGAGGGCATGGTGCGCGGCGGCGGACCCACTCACGCCGAGGAGTGGCGGCAGCCCGAACCGGTGTCGACGACGTCGGGCGCGACCCCACGTCCCCGGGCGCCTCGATGCCGCCCGGGTCTCCGGCCGGGATGGCCCCGGAGGACGTGCAGAAGCGCAGCGCCGTCGCGCAGTCGCCGGTGGGGGTGCGCTATCCGGCGTCGCGCAGCGAGCTGATCGACCACGCCGCCGCCGGTCACGCCACCGACGCGATCATGGCGACGCCGGGGCGGCTGCCCGACCGCGAGTACGAGAACATGGCGGACGTCGGCGCGGCCCTCGGTTTCGGCCGCGAAAGCCGCCGCTCCTGACCCGCTCGCCCGGCGCGGCGCGCTGCGGTCTCCGCCCTGCCGCCTAGGCTCTCCGTGGCCGGGGCCGGTCTGGGTGCGGTCCCGGAGGACGACGAACGGCCCGCCGCGATCAGTACGTCGTCCCTCGCCTGCCCGGCGCCTGCCCGGGCCGCGTGCCGAGGGGCCTGCCGGGGCTGGGCGGCCGGACGTGCGGGACATGCTCGGCGGGCGGACCGCACCAGCGCGTCAGAGCCTGGCGGATGGCGGCGGCGCGCAGGTCGGGCGTGGTCTCGTCGCACGCCCAGGCGATGTACCCGTCGGGGCGGACCAGCGCGGTGGTGCGGGTCGCGCCCCCGGCCGGTGCGCACAACACCCGGTCGGCCCACAGCTTGGTCGTCAGGTACGTCACGGCCGGGTCGTTGGCGGCCGTCACCAGGACGAACCGTCCGCTGCGCAGCGCCTCGTAGAGCCGTCCGAGCGTGCCGGCGAGCGGCACGTCGGGGGCGCGGCGGCCGGTCAGCCGGTGCGCGCCGCGCGGCGCCGGATACGCCAGGCCGATGCCCGACAGGGTCAGGGCCAGGCGCCGCGCGACCGGCCTGATCCGCGTGGCGGCACCGACGGCGGCGGCGCGGGCTGCGCGCAGCGCGGGGGCCTCCACCAGCGCCAGCCGCAGCAGCGCGCCGCTGACGCGCATCACCGCTCGTCCGACCGGATGCCGCTCTTCCTGGTAGGTGTCCAGGAGGTCCGGCGGCGCCCAGCCGTTGATCTCGGCGGCGAGCTTCCAGCCGAGGTTGGCGGCGTCCTGCAGGCCGGTGTTCATGCCCAGGCCGCCCGCCGGGGAGTGCACGTGCGCGGCGTCCCCGGCGAGGAGCACCCGCCCGACCCGGTAGTCGGGCACCTGCCGTTCGTCGCTGTGGAAGCGGGACGTCCACCGGGGGTCGTGCATGCCGTGGTCGGTGCCGAGCGCGCGGCGCGTCGTCCGGCGCAGCTCCTCGAAGTCGACCGGTTCGGAGTCGGGCAGCTGGTTGCGCCGGTTCCACGCGATCACCCGGTACCAGCCGTCGCCGAACGGCGCCAGGAACGCGAACGCGTCGCCGACGGAGCCGACCGACAGCGTCTCCGGCGGCGGGTCGCTCAGGCGCACGTCGGCGAGCATGACCGACTGCACGACCGAGTGTCCGGGGAACGGCAGCCCGAGGGCGCGGCGGACCGTGCTGTGCACGCCGTCGCAGGCGACCGCGTATCGCGCGCGGCGGGTGTGGGTGCCGTCGGCGGTGCTGACGACCAGGTCGACGCCGTGCGCGTCCCGCCGGACGTCCACCACCTCGGCGCCCGTCACGATGTCGGCGCCGGCGGCGCGGGCGCGCTCGGCCAGCACCCGCTCGGTCTCGTACTGCGGGACGACCAGCGCGAACGGGAACCGGCCGGGAAGCCGGGACAGATCCAGCGCGGCCGTCCCGAAAAGGGCGATCCGCCTGACCCGGGTGCCGGCGGCCAGCAGCTCGTCGGCGAGGCCTCGCGCGTCCAGCAGTTCGAGCGTGCGCGCGTGCACGACGAACGCCCGGGTCAGCGGCGTCCCGCCGGCGCGGCGTTCCAGCACCGTGCAGCCGACCCCCGCCGCGGCCAGGTCACCGGCCAGCTGCAGGCCGGTCGGCCCCGCCCCCACGATCACCACGTCACTGGCA
The DNA here is from genome assembly GCF_001552235.1 of Actinomadura rubrobrunea NBRC 15275. NCBI lineage: Bacteria > Bacillati > Actinomycetota > Actinomycetes > Streptosporangiales > Thermomonosporaceae > Actinomadura > Actinomadura viridilutea. The sequence goes on from NZ_BCQU01000108.1 coordinate 18,899, forward strand.
GGCATCGCGCCCCCTCCGTCCGAGCCGTCGGACTGTGCAGGCGGCCATTCCCGACCCCGCCGGGCCTACGCGCGTCCCGGCGGGATTTCCTACCCGGCCGCGTCGCAGAGGGGGGCGTGTCGCCGCGGGGACCTCCCCGCGGGCTGCAAAGTCAACGCAGGCCGACGCGGCGCGGGGACTCCAAGCCGAGGTGGATCCGGTAGCGGTCGGCGCGATACGTGGTGTGCGCCACCTCGACGCACGCGCCACGGCTGTACGTGCGCTGCTGCACGAGGAACACGGGACTGCCCGGCTGGATCTCCAGCAGCTCGGCCTCCCGCTCCCCCGCCGCGACGGCCTCGATGGTCTGCTCTCCCGCGTCCAGGACGATGCCGTACTCGTCCTCCAGCACCTGGTACAGGGAGGCGTCCGGCGGGCGGCGCTCCAGCAGGTCGGGCGCGCGGGAGGCCAGGATGTGCGAGCGTTCCACCGCCATCGGCTCGCCGTCGGCCAGCCGCAGCCGCTCCAGCACGTGCACGTGGGCGCCCTGGTCGGCGCCGAACATCCGGGCGAGGCGGGCGTCGGCCTCGACGGTGCGCCCGGCCAGGTCGACCGAGCCGGGCCGCATGCCCCGGGACTGCATGTCCTCGGTGAACGACGTCAGCGTCTTGGGCATGTGCACCTTCGGCCGGGCCACGAACGTGCCCTTGCCGGGGATGCGGCGGAGCCTGTCCTCGGCCACCAGCTGGTCGACGGCCTGCCGCACCGTCATCCGCGACACCCCGAAACGGCGGCACAGCTCCCGTTCGGACGGCACCGGCGCGTCGACCGGAAGCCTCTCCTCCTCGATCATCTCCAGCAGGATGGCCCGAAGCTGCAGGTACTTCGGCAGCGGCCCCGACGGATCGATCACACCCTATTCTTATCCGATCTCCGCCCTCCGCCCGTCGCCCGTCCGGAAGTGGCGGCCCGGCGCTCGCCCGCGCCTGTCGGCGGTCCTGCTCGCCGGCAAAGCCCCGGGGACCTGGCCGTCTACGGCGTGATCACGCCCGGCGCGCCAAGGGCGTACCGACAGTGAAGGCGGGCACCAACTCAGCCGAGGTGACCGTGCTCACCGAACCGGGGACGCATCCCGGTGTGCGCGACGGCCTGTGGCCGACGCCGCACATCGTGTCGACGGCGGCGAAGATCCGTCGATGGCGATCGAGGATGCGGCGCCGGCCCGTACTCCATCCCCTCGCGGGTGCCCACGCCCTGCGCGGCGAGCTCGTCGCCGACGTTGGCGATCAAGGCGCTCTGTGGGGATGGCCGTCGGAAGGCGAAGCCCCCGCCGGCAGGCGAAGCAGACCGACCAGGACGACGCGTCCCATCAGCCGCCCGGACGGCCCTGTACCGACAGCGACGGTCGCCCCCTCGCGCCGTCCGCCGGGGACATCGGTGGTGTCCGCACACGGCCGACGCCACGTCATTCCCTGGCCGACGGACCAGCGCCCCTGCCCAGGCCGATCAGGACGAGCCGACACCACTACCTCGATCGGCCGCCTCGTCGCACCGCGCCGGTGGCCCGCTTCAAGTACGAACGGGCAACACGTCAGCCATGCGCCGCCTCCCAGCGGCGACCGGGCGGCACCGCCTCGCGTGGCCGTGCCGCCCCGTGCGGGAGACGCCGACGTCAGCGGACGCGCAGGTTCAGGCCGAGAGCGCGGAACTGCTCCACCGGACGGTGGTAGCCGCGCTCGATGTGGTGGACGCCGCGCAGCCTCGACGGCCCCTCGGCGACGGCCGCCGCCAGCACGGCGGAGAACCCCGCGCGGATGTCCGGCATCGTCACCTCGCCGCCGCGCAGCTTGGACACGCCCCGCACGACGGCCGAGTGCACCGCGGCGGTGTCGTGGTACCGGCAGGCGGGGCCGCCCAGGCAGGTGTCGTAGACCTCGATCTCCGCGCCCATGCTCTGCAGGGCGGGCACGTACGCCAGACGGTTCTCGTACACGGTCTCGTGCAGCACCGACATGCCGTCCGCCTGGGTGAACAGCACCATCAGCGGCGTCTGCCAGTCGGTGGCGAACCCGGGATGGGTGTCGGTCTGCACCGCCGCGGGCCGCAGCCCGTCCGGCGCCGACGCCATGATCCACTCATCGGTGATCTCGAAGCGGGCGCCCATCCGGTCCAGCGTGGTGATGGCGGTGACCAGACGGTCCTGCGGGCAGCCGTGCACCCGCACCTCACCGCGCGTCACCAGCCCCGCGACGAGGTAGGAGAACGCCTCGATCCGGTCGCCGGCCAGCCGTGTCCGCGCCCCGCTGAGCCGCGGCACGCCCTCCACCTCGATGCGGCGGTCGGGGGCGAACGCGATCCGCGCGCCCATCCGCTGCAGGAACAGCGCCAGCTCGATGATCTCCGGTTCGGTGGCGGCGCCGCGGATCACCGTCTTGCCCTCGGCCCGCACGGCGGCCAGCAGCACCGTCTCGGTGGCGCCGACGCTCGGGTACGGCAGGTCGATCCTCGTGCCGACCAACCGCGACGCTCTGGCGTGGATGCCGTCGTCGGCCACCTCCACCTCGGCGCCGAACGCCCGCAACGCGTCCACGTGGAAGTCGATGGGGCGCCGCCCGATCGGATCGCCGCCCACCAGCGGCACGAACGCCTCGCCCGCCAGGTGCAGCAGCGGGCCGAGCATCAGGATCGGGATGCGGTTCAGCCCGGTGAACGCCTTCGGCACACCCGGGTCGGACACGGGCCCCGGCACCACGGTGATCTCGTCACCGGAGCGCTCCACGGTCATGCCCAGGTGCTGCAGCATCGCCGCGGTGATCTCCACTTCGCCCACCTCGGGGGCGTTGCGGATGGTGCTGGGCCCGTCCCCCAGCATCGCCGCGACCATGTGCTTGCTGACAGCGTTCTTCGCTCCGCGCACCGTCACGTCGCCGCGCAACGGCCCGGAGGGTTCGATCTCCCACACCTTTTCAGCCACGCTGAGCAGACTATGGCCCTCGTCCCCGCGCACCAACCGATTCGCATCCGACTCGCCGCGGCCCCGCCCCCTGAAGCGGTTCTCCAAGGCGGCCCATGCCCCCGGCGGCCCGAAAAATCGGATCGCGCCGGTCACGGACGCCTCGCGATAATCGCTCGAGTGCTGAGCTTCGCAGATTTCGACACGCGCGGGTACCGGACGGTGGACGTCCGGACCGGCTACGGGCAGTGGGTCGCGACGTACGAGGACACGGTCGAGGACGCGATGGACATCGCGCTCCTCGAGGAGCTGGCCGAGCCGTCCTGGGGGAATGTGCGGCGTGCCGCGGACCTCGGCTGCGGCACCGGACGGACCGCGGCGTGGCTGCGCCGCAACGGCGTGTCCTCGATCGACGGCGTAGACCTGACTCCGGAGATGCTGGCCGTCGCCCGGTCCCGGAAGCTGCACGACCACCTGCGCGAGGCCGACGTCACCGACACGGGCCTGGAGGACGGCGCGTACGACCTGGTGATCGCCTCGCTCATCGACGAGCACCTGCCCGACCTGCGGCCGCTGTACGCGGAGGCCCACCGGATCGCCGAGCCGGGCGCGCTGTTCGTGATCGTGGCGTTCCACCCGCATTTCATCATGACGAGCGGAATGCCCACCCATTTCACCAGCGCCTCGGGCGAGCACATCGCCATCACGACCCACGTGCACTTGATCAGCGACCACGTCATGGCGGGTCTCGGCGCGGGGTGGACGCTGGCGGAGATGCGCGAGGGCATCATCGACGACCGCTGGATCGCGCTGAAGCCCAAGTGGGAACGCTTCCGCAACCACCCCATCTCCGCCGCGCTGGTCTGGCGCAAGCAGGGCTGACCTCGCATCCGTAGAGCGGACTCCTGCTCAAGGCGCAGGCCGGAGCACTCTGCCCCGGAAAGTGAAAGCCCGCCTGAAAACGGCGGGCCCACACAACACGAAGAGGGCCCCACCACGAAGGTGGAGCCCCCTCCCACGAAAATGT
>NZ_BCQU01000109.1:0-22319 GCF_001552235.1 Actinomadura rubrobrunea NBRC 15275
CCGCGGAGGTGCGCCGGTTGGTGCTGACCGCCAGCGGGGGGCCGTTCCGCGGCCGTACCCGAGCCGAGTTGGCCGACGTCACGCCCGAGCAGGCGTTGAACCACCCCACGTGGAACATGGGGCCGGTCATCACGATCAACTCGGCCACCTTGGTCAACAAGGGGCTGGAGGTCATCGAGGCGCACCTGCTGTTCGACGTCCCGATGGACCGCATCGAGGTCGTCGTGCACCCCCAGTCCGTCGTCCACTCGATGGTGGAGTTCGTGGACGGGTCGACGCTGGCCCAGGCCAGTCCGCCGGACATGCGCCTGCCGATCGCGCTCGGTCTGGACTGGCCGCACCGCGTCCCCGACGCCGCGCCCGCCGTCGACTGGACCCGCGCGCACACCTGGCGGTTCGAACCGCTCGACGAGGACACGTTCCCCGCGGTGGAACTGGCGCGCGAAGTCGGTCGGATCGGCGGCACCGCCCCCGCCGTCTACAACGCGGCCAACGAGGAGTGCGTCGCGGCGTTCCTGGCCGGTCGGCTGTCGTTCCCCGGCATCGTCGACTCAGTGGCCCGGGTCGTCTCCGAGCACACGCCCATGCGGTCCTGCTCGTCCGTCGAGGACGTGCTGGCCGCGGACGCATGGGCGCGGATCCGGGCGCGCGAGGTGCTGGCCGCCGCGCCTCGACGCGGCGCCTCGCGCGACGGGTCGTCGCGGCGCGGCCCGGCCCCGACCGGGAAGGAGGACGAATGCCCCTAGAACCGCCCTCCGAGCGGTCGCCGGACGATGCCGCGGCCGTCGCATTCGATCAGCACAGAGACCTGCTCCTCTCGGTGGCGCACAGCATGCTCGGCCACCCCGGCGAGGCCGAGGACCTCGTGCGCGAGGTCGGCAGCCGTTGGCTCGACGACTCCGAGCCCGGCGCGCACCGCTCCAAGGCCGCCTTGATCCGGCTGGTCACCAGCGCCGCCATCGCCCGTCTGCGGACGGCCCAGGTGAGCGGGGAATCGCACATCGGCCCCTGGATACCGGAGCCGCTGCTGGGGGAACCCCTGCTCAGCCTCGCCGAGTCCGTCTCGGCCGCCATGGCGGTGGTGCTCGACGCCTTGCAGCCCAACGAACGGACGGTGTTCGTGCTGCGGCACGGTTTCGGCCTCACAGACGACGCCATCGCGAAGGTGACCGGACTCCGCGAGCAGGACGTGCGCCGGATCGCCGCCGACGCCACGGCCCGAGTGCGCTGCGAGGTTCCGGCGGTCGGCGGGGGAACGCTTCGGCGCCTGAAGGACAGCCTGTCCGCCCGCGACCGCCGTGCACTGCTCGACAAGCTGACGGACGACGTCGTCCTGACCCGTGCCCGCGCCGGCGGATCCGGTCCGCCGCTGCGCATCGAGGGACGCGAGAACGTGGCGGATGCGCTGCTGGAGTGCTTCGCCGCGGCGTCCCCGGACACCTGGTCGGAGGTGCTCGACGCGGAAGGCATCGTGGTCCTGCTGTGCGCCGGCGAACCCACCGTCGCCGCCGCGATCCTCCAGCTGTCCGACGCGAAGATCAAAGAAATCGACATCCTGGAGTCCGCCCCCGAAGCCCAGTGAGCGCGCCCAGGCGACCTCGGCGTCGACCGCGTACCGCACCCTGGCCTGCGCACCTGGCGGCATGCGACGGGCCACCGCGAACAAGTCCGCCGCTACGAACACCGGCGCCCCGGCGACTCGGTCCACATCGACGTCAGGAGACTTCGGCCGCAACCCTGACGGCGGCGGGCGGAGGTCCTCGGCCGCGCCGACCGGCACCGCGACAGCCACCGGCTGCACACCGCGCTGGACGACCCGTCTGGCCTACACCGAGATCCTGACCGATGAGACCGCCCCCACGGGGGCCGCGTTCCTGCTCCGTGCCGCGCCCTGGTTCGCCGCCCGCGGCACGCACCATTAGGCGCGTCCTGACCGACAACGCCTGGGTCTACATCACGCCCCCGGCGGCGCCAGACCAACGGCAAGGTTCGCGCCCCTGCTCGAATGAACGGGCCTTCCACCAGAAACCGAACGACAGGCCGCCTTCGGTGTGGCTCGACTGGTACCCACACCGGCATCGCGGGCCAAACCCCGGCCAGCCGCGACCTGCCCGCGCAGCACACCTAAGGCTTGTCCGTCGGCTTGCGGGCGAGGAGACGCCCCTGCAGGAACCTCTCGTTCTCACCCGGCTCGCGGCGTAGGCGACCGATCTCCGTGAGCCCGGCCTCGGACGCCAGATCCGCGACATGGTCGATGGAGAGCCGGTAGGCGAGGGAGACCTTGTGGTCGAACGGTTCGGCGGGGTGCGGCGAGTCGTCGTCAGTCGCGAAGAACCCGAGGAGCAGGTGACCGCCCGGCGCCAGCACCCGTGCGAACTCCGTGAAGATCGCCGGTAGGTCCTCCGGAGGCGTGTGGATGATGGAGTACCAGGCGAGAACGCCGCCGAGCGTGCCGTCCGCAATGTCCAGCGCGTGCATCGAGCCTTCGTCGAACCGCAGGTCCGGGTACCGCTCGCGGGCCAGCTGGACCATCGCGGGCGACGCGTCGACGCCGAACGCGGTCACGCCGAGAGAGGCCAGGCGCGCCGTGACACCGCCGGGACCGCATCCGAGATCGGCCACCGGCCCCGCGTCTGCGGCTCGGACGTACTCGGCGAACGCGGTGACCAAGGCGCTGTCCAGCGGCCGGCCTTCGATTGAGTCGCGGAACATCTCCGCGTACAGGGGAGCGACGGCGTCGTAGGCCGCCCGAACAGCGTCCATGGACGAAGACTCGATCACGCTCGACGACCCTAGTCCGCCCAGCCCGACATCCCCTACGCCCGCAGCAGCTCCTCAGGCGCTGTCATTTTGTTCAGGATCCTTACCGGCCGCTTGTCCGGTCGCCCTATCGAGTCATTGGCGCTCCGCCCGGGAATGCAGGCGGGCCGCGACGATGGCGCACAGCACGAAGGCGAGCAGGGCGATCTCGCCGAGCACGCCTCCGACCGTGCGTCCTGGTGACACGTCGAGGAGATCTCCGGCGACCCGGAGCAGCAGAGCGCCGTGCAAGAGGGCCAGTGGTAGGTACAGGAGGCGGTGGTACGGCAGTCGTACGCGCAGCACGCCAGGCAGGATCACGGGCGCGTGGCCGAACACCATCGACATGACGAAGCCGAGGAACACCGCGTGCAGCGCCGCGTCGTAGCCGCCGCCCGCGGGCTGCCCTGCGGCCACCCAGATCGCCCCGCCGACGGCCAGCCAGACGTACCCGGTGAGCAGGCAAACGGCGGTGAAGCGCGGCAGGCCCGTTCCGTGAACGGTGCGGCGCGCGACGTCGAACAGGGCCAGCCAGGCGGCGAGGAGCAGCATGCCGAGCCCCGCCAGCCGCCACCCCGCGTCCGGCCACACGGCCGAGACGACGACGCCGGCGCCCAGGACGGCCGCCGCGGCGAGCAGCCCGTCGCCCGCCCGACGGGCGATGAACGCGACACGCGCCAGTTCGAGCCGTTCGCCGACGATCGTGAGCACCAGGAACCCGGCCAGCCAGGGCACCACGTCGATGATCGAGTGACCGCGCATCCACAGCAGCCCGCCGACGTACCAGGCGAGGGCGCCGCTCATCTGGACGATCAGGTCGCGGTCGCGGCGGCGGGCGAACAGCACGAGGTAAACGGCGAGCAGCCAGCCTGCCGCCGCGGTGAGCAGCACGCGTCCGGGACGGTCGAGACCGGCGGCGACAGCGATCCCTCCGGTGGCGGCCAGCGCCGGTGCGGCGTACGCCCATGACCGGCCTGCCGCGACGGACCGCTCCAGGGAGATCAGCGTTCCGAGGAAGCCGAGCGTCATCAGTGGTCCGTGCTGTGCGGGGAACGCGGCGTCGGGCGGCGACACGTCGAGGCCGAGCCGGTAGAGGCCGCCCCAGAGGCCGACCAGCAGGGACAGAGCGGCGCCGACGAGCAGCGGCAGTCGGCCGATCGCGAGTCGGCGTGAGGTCTTTTGTTCGCTCACCGTCATCGGGTGCGTCCTCTCGTCGTCACCTACGGCTCGACCCCTGCATGCCCACGCAGCCCATCGACAGGAGTGCCCAGTTCAGCGAGCGCACCCCGCGTGGAACCCCGTGCACGCCTCACACCCCCTCCAAATCGGTTTCGGCAAATTCGGAGAGGGGCAACCGAGACAGGTCGAAGCGGGAGCGTCCGCCGAGGTCTGCGGCGTGAAAACTGCGCCCGCGAGCAGCGCGGCGACGCGCCGGGGCGCCCTTGCGGGATCTGTGCTTTCGAGCGGACGGCCTCCGTGGGCGCTCGCAGCATGACCGTGCGGTGGTGCCCAGACTGTCCTGCTCGGCGAGGCGGAAGGTGAGCGCACCGGGAGGCGGCCGGTAGCCGCGTCGCCCGCCTTCACCGGGCTCGCTCTCATCGCGATTCCAGGTCGCCGTGTGCAGCGGGTGCGGGCCTTCGGGCAGCGCCCGTTCGTCGGGCTCGGCGGTCGCATGGCCGTGCTCGACGAGCAGCGTGCGGTGAGCGCGCTCGGTCACCCCTTGATTTTGCACAATGCTTATTGTAAAAATAAAGCAGTGTATGAGAAAGTTGTCGACCGTCGGCGCCGTCCTGAGGAGTCCCTGTGACCTCGCAGACCACCGCGGCCGCCGCGCAGCAGACCGCCGCGCAGACCGTCCGCGACCATCACGAGCGACTCGTCCGCACGTTGAACGACCACGCAGTCACCATCAGGCGAGCGGTCGACCGGCTGTCGGCACCTGCGGCCGTGCAGAAGAAGCTGGTCGCGTTCTGCACCGACGAGGTGCTGCCGCACGCCGCCGCGGAAGAGGAGACGCTCTACAAGGCCGCGGCCGAACTGCCGGAGGCGCGTCTGCTCGTCCAGGCGATGCGCCGCGAGCACGTCGCCCTGCGGGAACTGGTCGCGGAGGTGGAGTCGGCGCGGACGGCGGGGGAGGCCGCGGCCGCGGCCGGAGCGCTCGACGCGCTGTTCAGCGCCCATGTTGAGAAGGAGAATGACCTTCTTCTCCCCGTGCTCCTCGACACCGGTGTCGATCTGAGAGCGATGCTGGCGGGGATGCACGAGCACCTGGGTGCGCAGGACCAGGGATCGTGCTGCGGGCACGCCTGCGCGTGCGGCGGCCATGGCGACCCGAATGCCACCGCGGAAGTGGTGGACGGCGAACTGGATGTGCGTCCGCTGCCACCCGCCCAGCGCCATGAGCGGATCTTCGCCACCTTCGCCGCGCTGGCCCTGGGGACGTCATTCGTGCTGGTCAACGACCACGATCCCAAGCCGCTGCGCTACCAGTTCGCAGCCGAGCACCCGGGGGAGTACACCTGGGACTACCTCGAGTCCGGTCCGCAGGTCTGGCGGGTGCGGATCGGCCGCCCCTGACCGCACGCGGCTGACGCCTCAGCTGCACCGGCGGAGCGTCGGCGGGCTCGAACCGTGCCAATCCACGGACGGCTCGCAGAAGTCCGGCGCGGTCGGCTCAGGCCCGCGCCAAGCCGTCAACCTTGGGGTCCCCAGCGCAGCAAAGGTCTCGTCGTTGACACCAGACGACTGCAACGGCTCCAACGGTGCAGGGTGCACGCTGCCTGGACGCAAGCTCGTCACTCCGCCCCGTGAGGGAGCCGCTGAACCGGAGCAGTGGATCACGGTCACCGGCGACTCGACGGGGCCTGCGGGATCGGTGCCGGATTCCCCGCCGGTCAGCCGAGCACCGTGATCGAAGGCGCCTGACGGCCTGGCGCGCCGCCCGCGCCGTACCAGTGAGCCCTCGACGCGCCTTCGGTCGAGGGCTCACTGCTCAAGGCGCCACCCGCGCACTGCCCTCATGCCGCACACCCTGAGATGTGAACGGTGAACCCATGTCCCCGAACGGCTGACCTGCCTGCGCTGTCATGCCGCGCAGCGTGTCGCCGCATACCAGGCAGTCCGTGCGAACAGTGAACGCAGGTGATCCGACAACCCCGCAGAATGGGGGTTATTGAGGCCCTGTCCGGTATCACAGGGAGGACCGCTGTTCACTCTTTCGTCGACGTTCTTGTACGATCCACCGCCTACCTTCTGCGGCGATGCCCTCCATGACGTGCAGAGTGTGATGGATGCCTGAGGCGTCTAGTGTCGCCTCCGCCACCACGCTGAGGGCTTCGTCGAGCTCTAGTTCCATTTCTGACGTCATCACTTCGACTTGGATCTGCTCCCCGTTGACGAGTGCGAGTTCGAATGTGCGTTCCTCGTTGTCTGCCTGGTGGACTCGTACGGCTGCGACCGCTTCGTAGCGGTAGTTGGTCCGGTTCCAACCGTGGAAGGTGCCTTGTTCGAAGTCGAGTTCGACGCTGAGCTGGCGTACTCCGTCCGTGGTAAGCAGGAAGAGAAGCAGTTGGTAGCGCGAGTAACGCCAGGGACCGTTGCGTACGCGGGCGCGCTTGGTGCGTGAGCCGGGTGCTTCGAGGAAGGCATAAGCGATTATGTCGCTCATGGTCAGTCCGTAGTGGCGCAGCGCCTCGTCCAGCAGCACTTTGCGGTCACAGTCCAGCCAGGCGGCCATCTCCTGATCTGAGGGGGCGTCGGCCAGCTTTTCCAGCCAGCGCTGATAGGCTGCTTCGCAGTCCTGCTGCGTCCGCGCGCGTTCGGCGACATCGGCCGCGTGCCTTCTTCGCTCCAGAACGATGTGCTGCCACGCGAGCGTCCCGATAACCCCGGCTACCAGAGCGAAGGCCGCTGAACGGCCTGCGCTCGCGGGCGCGATCCGTACCGCCCTTTCCAGCGCTCGGGTGGCTCCCAGGGCCAAGACGGCGAGGCTGAGGATCGTCAGTGCTTTCGTGGCCATGGGAGTCGCAAGTTCCTGCCTGTAATTCCACAGGGTTCCGTTCTCCCACCGCTTTCGGACGTCACCCACCCGGTGCCGGATCAGCCAGTTGATCTTTTCCACGCCGGTTCGCTGCTCCCGATAGACGTCGACGATCTCGTCGCGCAGGCTTTTGTGGATCCCCGCCGTCTCGGCTAGCCAGGCGGACCGGCTCGTGTTGCGTGGCACGTACTTGGCGAAGTAGTAGACGAAACGCTGGTCGACTTTGTTCGCGAAGCCGCCGGACGGCGCGCTGGCCTTACGCGCCCGAGTCGGTGCGTACTCCTCGTCCTTTGCCCGGCGCCGCTCGGCACGGTAACGCCATTCCAGGCCGCCCCGCGCGGCGCCGTAGCCGCCGGCGGCGCTCACCAGGTAGGCCAGCAACGCGAAACCCTCGAGTTCCCGTGCCAGCACGTAGCCGATATGGATCACCGTCACGGCGAAGACCGCCGTTGCCGTCACCGCCTTGACCCAAGTGCCGGCCGGAATGTCAGGTGGCCGCGGTTCACGGGTCCGGGGTCTGGCTGGCTTTGGCTCGAAGAATTTCCAGACACGATATGCCCGATCTCCCGCCATCTGGTTCTCTCGGGCGCCTGTCATCGCTCGGCGCCACATCTGATCTTTGAGCCGCCCTTCCAGAAACAGCTCGAGATGCCGCAGGATCATGGCGCGCTGGGGGTCACCGAGCCCATCGAAGTCCTTGAGCAGGGGACGCAGATCCGCGTCGGGCTGCCGCGCGGCTTCCAGCAGACGGCATACGGTCTTCACGCCGTCCGCCCACGCATCGCCACCGGTGACATGACATATAGCCGGCGCCTGCCGCAGCCACGCGAGGTCCTCGTCCGGCATCTCCTGTCGCGTCCTGCCACTGACGAGGGCCAGTTGCCAATAGAAGCAGACCTTGTTGCCCCTGTGACCCGCCATTATGGCATCGCCGATGAGCTGCCGTGCCTTACCCGGAATGCCGCCGTCGAGCAGCCTTGCACCGAGGTCGAACTTGTCTGCGGGAGAAGCGTTCGCAGGCAGCGAGTAGATGTGAACTCCGCCGTGCACCGTCGCGGCCTGGACCCCGACGAAGGCGGAATCCGCGGCGTAGTTCGCGGTGGTGGCATACGGATCGGTCATGACAGCCCCTGCACCAGTGCGATGACGCTCGCCACCTCGGCGGCCAGGGCCGCCACGTCCGCCACGAGTCCGCGGACCTTCTTCAGCGCCACCGTAACCGAGCCGGTGTCCGGCGGCATGGTCGTCCGCATCAGCTCGCGAGCGCTGGCCAGTTCGGCCTGCGCCGCTTGGAAGGTGTCCTCATCCAGGTGCCCGGCTGCCCGTGCCTGCCGCAGCCGGGCGGCCAATCTGGCGATCGCCTCCGCGGGATCGATCGGCGGGGCCTGCTCGCCGGACACCTGGATGCCTCCGTTCACATGACCGGCCTGTACGACCACGCGCGCGTTGTCCTTCGCGATGTTGCGGACCCACCCACTCATCTGCGAGCTCCCCATCGTTTCGGTTTCATCCACCCGATCGCGGTTCTCCTCCTCGGCGACCAGGTTTTCGGCGAGGGCGACGGCGAACGCGGCCGCGTTGGACACCGCCCGTGCCTGCCACCGCCTGCGATCGGTCGCTTCCTTGGTCCCGTCGGCCCGGTCGCTGACGCCCCGGACCACGACCACCGGAAGCGACCTGTTCAGATGCGCGGCCTGCGCCACGCCGGCCCCTTCCATCTCGATCGCGAGCGCGTCGTTGTAGTTGCGCCGGATCCAGCGGGCATGCGCCGACACCGTGGAGTTCAGAACCACCTCGCCGGCTGCTATCGCCCCGAAATGCACCTTGGGCGCCCGGCGGTGATCACGTACATGTCCTGCCCAGGATCGGTCGCGGGCGACGTGCCGGGCGATCTGCTCAGCGCCGTGCGAGACCTCCCACACCCGTGGACGGCTCTTGAACCCGTCGTCCTCGCTCGTCCCGCCATGGAACGCATAGACGTGGGTGGCGACCACGACGTCCCCGAGGGCGACGTGCGAGTGCAGGGCTCCGGCCACCCCCACGAAGATCAGAGCGATCGGGGAGAACTCGGCGATGGCGCGTTCGGCCAGTACCGCCGCGGACTGATTGCCTTTGCCGACCAGTCCGAGAGCGATCCGGCACCGGCCGCCCGCGAGCCGACCGATCTCGAATCGGGTTCCCTGGGGGTGCCGATGCAACCGCGGCCCGTCCAGCTTGTTGCGGACGGCTTCGTACTCAACGTCGAGGGCTGTGAGAACGACGATTTGACTGCCGCTCATTCTTTCGGCTCCTTGGCATTCGACGGCTCGACCGGCCGGACCATCGGCGGATACAGCACCTTGCGAGGTCCGGCCTTGAACAGTCGAGCGGGCCGCCCGGTCGTGGCCTTGCGTTCTGGACCCGCCGGAACGATGAACCCGCTGGTCTTCTGGACCTTGCGATAGAAGTTGCGAGGATCGAGCGAGACACCCCACACCGCCTCATAGACCCGCTGAAGATCGGTGATCGTGAAGGTCGGCCCGCAGAACGCCGTCGCCAACGCGGAATGCTCGAGCTTGGCGCGAGCGCGTTCGACGCCGTCCTCGACGATGCGCCGATGGTCGAAAGCGAGCCGCAGCTCCCCAGAGAGCACCTGGTCGGCGCGGTGCCACCGGGCACCGGCCGCGTCCGAGCCGGCAGTGGGCTCCGGCAGCCCCGGCGCGATGGCGAGGTAGGCGATGGAGACCACCCGTCCGCGCGGATCGCGACCAGGGTCTCCGTAGACGCCCAGATGCTCAAGATGCAGCGTCTCGATGTCCATGGCGGCCTCCTCCGCAAGCTCCCGGTGAGCCGCGGCAATGAGGTCCTCTTCGGCGTGTTGCAAGAATCCGCCGGGAAGCGCCAAAGCCCCCTGGTAAGGCTCGACTCCTCGCTCGATGAGCAACACGTGAAGGCGCGACTCGCGGAGCGTCAAGATCACTAGGTCGACCGCGAGCAGCACGGCGGGCGGCGTCCAATGCTCCTCGGACATGCGGCGAGGCTAACTTCTTGTCAAAGTGACAGGAAATACCCTTTGGGGTGCCTTGTCGGTTACTGCCTTGTCGCTCGCAGGCAAGACTGTCGGTCAGATGCCGCCCCTGGCTATTGAGCGTGCTGTGTGGCGGGGCGCTCGATCAGGCCTTTCACCTGCAGCTTCTACGGTTTCTGTCGGGGCGACTGCTCGGACAGGCGGTCGACCAGGACGTGTAGCGCCGTGTGGCCCGACCACGCCAGCGGTCGGGTGCGCGTGCAGGAGATCAGTGTCAGGGAGTCCGGAACCCGCGCGCCGACCACGGCTACAGGTGACCCCCACATGGCAGAGGCCAACGTCTGCCTCAGGCGTTGTGACCGCGTGAGTGGACGCGAAGTGCGATCGATTCGTCACCTCACGTCATCGGTAGAAGGGGGACGCGGCAGAGGGCAAAGGACTCAGAAGGGGGGCGGCTCTCCTCGGTGCGTATGCGGGGAACGCATGTCCTGCAGCCTGGTCCTTCGTCCCTAGGCCGGACCCCAGTTCGGGAGTGCGATGGATTGAGAAGGCATGAGAGGGGAAGCGCCATCGCAGGGGGCTCGGACGGGCTCGTCGGTTACGACGGGACCGAACAGAGCGCATACGCCGTGGGGTGGGCGGCGACGGAGGTCCGGCTGCGGCGGCTTCCGCTAAGAGCCGGGCACTAGGCGCCGGCCGTACGACATCGATTGCGGGGGCTCGATGATCGTCAAGCTCAGGGGAGAGGACATTCCCGACGGCGGCGTCGCCGAGCGCGCCGCGTCGGGGGTGCGCGTCGACGAACGGCTCATGGACGGACCCGCGTATGCGGCGCCGCCGTCGGCGGGCGGTGACGCCGCCATCAGGTTCGCGTTCGAGCAGGCGGCCATGCGCGGGTGGGGCCTGTCGGCGGTGTACGGAGGCTGGGAGCCGGGTGAGGTGCCGCTCGATGCACAGGAAGGCGAAAGAGACACGCGCGGCTGCGGCGTCCGGCTGGGACTGCTGCCGTGGCCCATGTGCCATCCGCAGGGGGCCCGTGGACGTCGCTGGTGCTCGACCCGCCCCGCAAAGCCTTGTTCGACGTGGCCGAGCACGCGGTCTCATGGTGGTCGACTACAGGGGGCGCAAAACCGCGGTCCCACCGCGGTGTGCTGCGGCAACCGCCTTGCTCGGTCGCCAACATCCGGCCCGCTCACCAGGACATTCGCACGAAGTGAACGGCGATGGCGAAACTGATGACGACCGGCCTGAGCGCGCTGTACGACGCCCTGCGCCGGGCCGGCTATACGGTGATCGGGCCGACCGTCCGTGACGGCGCGATCGTTCTCGACGAGCTGCGCTCGGCCGATGATCTGCCGGTCGGCTGGGGCGTCACGCTCGCGCCCGGCGGCTACCGCGTCCGGCGCCGCGACGATCAGGCCGCGTTCGGCCATTCGGCTGGCCCCCAGTCGTGGAAGCCGTTCCTGCACCAGCCGCGGGTGAAGCTGTGGGAGGCCGACCGCGTCGGCGACGGGTTCGAGGTGCGAGAGGAGCGGCCCGAGCCGCCGCGTTACGCCTTCCTCGGCGTGCGCCCGTGCGACCTGCGCGCCATCGAGATCCAGGACAGGGTCCTCATGGGCGGCCGCCATACCGACTCCGCGTACGCGGCGCGGCGCGAGGGCGTCTTCATCGTCGCGGTCGACTGCACCGAGCCCGGCGAGACGTGCTTCTGCGCCTCGATGGGGACGGGCCCGAAGTCGGGTCCCGGCTATGACCTGGCGCTCACCGAACTGATCGACGACGGGAGTCCCCGTTACGTCGTCGAGGTCGGCAGCGAGGCCGGATCGGCCGTCCTGGCGGAGGTGCCCACCGAGGAGGCGGACGAGGACCTTCAAGCATGCGCCCGCGCGGAGGTGGCTGCCGCCGCCGAGCACATGGGACGGGAGATGCCCGCTCTCGGCCTGCGGGACCTCATGGCGGAAAGCCTGGACTACGCGCGCTGGGACGAGGTGGCGTCGCGGTGCCTGAGCTGCGGAAACTGCACGATGGTGTGCCCGACGTGCTTCTGCACGACGGTCGAGGACACGACCGACCTGACCGGCGAGCACGCCGAGCGGTGGCAGCTGTGGGACTCCTGCTTCGACCTCGGCTTCTCCCACCTGCACGGCGGCGACGTGCGCTCCTCTCCCAAGAGCCGGTACCGGCAGTGGCTGACCCACAAGCTCGGCACCTGGCACGACCA
This sequence comes from Actinomadura rubrobrunea NBRC 15275, assembly GCF_001552235.1. Taxonomy (NCBI): domain Bacteria; kingdom Bacillati; phylum Actinomycetota; class Actinomycetes; order Streptosporangiales; family Thermomonosporaceae; genus Actinomadura; species Actinomadura viridilutea. The sequence goes on from NZ_BCQU01000109.1 coordinate 12,067, forward strand.
GTTCGGCTCGTCCGGCTGCGTGGGGTGCGGACGGTGCATCGTGTGGTGCCCGGTCGGCATCGACCTGACCGAGGAGGTGGCGGCGCTGCAAGCCGAGCGCGACCAGCGCGCTTCGGGGGAGAGAGGCGCGCCATGATCACCGTGGGCGTCGAGCAGCTGGCGGGACAGGCCGTCTTCGCCGAAATGGACGCCGCGGACCTGGCCAGGCTCGCGTCCGCGGCGCGTCCGGTGGCGTTCCCCGTCGGCCGGCGGCTGTTCGAAGAGGGCTGCGCGGCGGACCGGTTCTGGATCGTCCAGGACGGACTCGTCGCCCTGGACCTGCATCTTCCGGGCCGGGGCACGCTGATCGTCGAGACGCTGGGCCGGGGCGCGATCATCGGCTGGTCCTGGCTGTTCCCGCCCTACCGGTGGCGGTTCGGGGCGGTGGCGACGCGTCCGGTGCAGGCCTTGGAGTTCGACGCCCGGCTGGTCCGCTTCATCTGGGCGCGCGACCCGCGGCTGGCGCACAAGCTGACCCTGCGGTTCGCCGAGGTCGTCGTGGACCGCCTGCAAGCCACCCGGATGCGCCTGCTCGACCTATACGGGGACGCGGCGGAGGTCCGATGGCGCGCATGAGACCTGTGCCGTACCGGGTGGTGGAACGCCGCCGAGAGACCCGGGATACCGTGACGCTCGCCTTGGAGCCCGTGGCCGCCCGGATCGCCGAGCCGAGCCCCGGCCAGTTCACGATGATGTACGCCTGGGGCGTGGGCGAGGTGCCGGTCTCCGTCAGCGGAGGCGGCGCGAAACCACGGGTCGAGCAGACCGTCCGGGCGGTCGGCGCGGTCACCCGCGCGCTGTGCGGCGCGCGCCCGGGGGAGATGCTAGGGCTGCGCGGCCCGTTCGGCGTCGGCTGGGGACTGGACGAGGTCCAAGGGTTCGACCTGATCCTCGCCGCCGGAGGCATCGGTCTGGCGCCGCTGCGATCCGTCGTCCTGCGGGCGCTCGCCGATCCCCGCCGCTACGGCCGAATCGTGCTGCTCGTCGGCGCCCGGACCCCAGCCGACCTGCTGTACCCGGACGAGTTGGAACGGTGGCGGCGGTGCGGCGTGCACGTGGAGGTCACCGTGGACCGCGCCGCGGCCGGCTGGACCGGACACGTCGGCCTGATCACCTCGCTGATCGACCTGGTGGACGCCGATCCGGCCCGGGCGGCGGCGTTCGTGTGCGGCCCGGAGATCATGATGCGGCTCACCGCGAGGGCCCTGGTGGAACGCGGGGTGCCGCCCCACCGCGTGCGGCTGTCCCTGGAGCGCAACATGCGCTGCGGCGTCGGCTGGTGCGGCCACTGCCAGCTGGGGCCGCTGCTGCTGTGCCGGGACGGGCCGGTCGTCCCGTACGAGCGCGCCGAGCCCCTCATGGCCGTCAAGGAGCTGTGACATGGACGCGACGAGGCCGACGCTGGCGGTGTGGAAGTTCGCCTCCTGCGACGGCTGCCAGCTCACCCTCCTGGACTGCGAGGACGAGCTCCTCACCCTCGCCGGGGAGGTTGAGATCGCGCACTTCCTGGAGGCGTCCGACGAGGTCGCGCCCGGCCCGTACGACGTGTCCCTGGTCGAAGGTTCGATCACCACGCCCGACGACGCCGAGCGGATCCGGCACGTCCGGGAGGTCAGCGGCACACTGATCACCATCGGGGCCTGCGCCACCGCGGGAGGCGTCCAGGCACTGCGCAACTTCGCCGACGTGCGGGAATTCGCCTCCCTGGTGTACGCCAGCCCGGAGTACGTCGCCACCCTGGACACGTCCACGCCGATCAGCGCGCACGTCCGCGTGGACTTCGAGCTGCAGGGCTGCCCCATCGACCGGCGGCAGTTGCTGGAGGTGCTGTCCGCGTTCCTGATGGGACGCAAGCCGAACATCTCGCAGCACCCCGTGTGCTTCGAATGCAAGCGCCGCGGCAACGTCTGCGTCATGGTCGCCCACGGCACGCCGTGCCTGGGGCCGATCACGCACGCGGGCTGCGGCGCCATCTGCCCGGCGTACGGGCGAGGCTGCTACGGCTGCTTCGGCCCGTCTCCGAACTGGAGCGACGGCCGGCCCAACACGCGGGGGCTTGTGCCCTGGCTGGACATGACGCCCGACGAAACCGAGCGAGTCCTGTCGACCTTCAACGTCGCGGCGTTCCGCGAGGAAGACCACGAACTCCGACAGCCGGACACTCGGGGGACGGACGATGACCCACCGGAATGAACGCACATTGAGCGTCGGTGCCCTGGCGCGGGTGGAGGGCGAGGGCGCGATGTACGTCCGCGTCGACGGCTCCACGGTCCAGGAGGTGCGGCTGGACATCTACGAACCACCGCGCTTCTTCGAGGCGTTCCTGCGCGGCCGGTCCTACACCGAGCCACCCGACATCACCGCCCGCATCTGCGGCATCTGCCCCGTCGCGTACCAGATGAGCGCGTGCCGTGCGATCGAGGACGCCTGCGGGGTCACCGTGGACGGCTCCCTGAACGACCTGCGCCGCCTGCTGTACTGCGGCGAGTGGATCGAAAGCCACGCCCTGCACATCTACCTGCTGCACGCCCCCGACTTCCTCGGATATCCCAGCGCCATCGACCTTGCCCGGGCCGACCGCGCCCTCATCGAGCGCGGGCTGCGGCTCAAGAAGGCCGGGAACACGGTGATGGAGACGCTCGGCGGGCGCGCCATCCACCCGGTGAACGTCCGCGTGGGCGGCTTCTACCGCACCCCGTCCCCGACCGAACTCCGTCCGCTCGCCGAGACGTTGCGGCACGCGCTCGACGACGCCCTCGCCACCGTGCGGTGGGCCGCCGGCCTGGACTTCCCCGACTTCAGCCACGACCACGAGTACCTGGCTCTCACCACCGATGACCGCTATCCGCTGGAGTCGGGCACCCCGCGGACGACCGGCGGGCGCTCCTTCACCGCGGACGGCTTCGAACACCACGTCGTTGAAACGCCCGTCCCGCACTCCACGGCCCTGCACGCACGCCTGACGGACGGCGCCCTGTACATGACCGGCCCTCTGGCCCGGTTCTCGCTCAACCGCGACCGTCTTCCGCCGATTGCCGCTCAGGTCGCCGCCGACGCCGGGCTCGGAGCCGAGTGCCGCAACCCGTTCCAGAGCATCGTGGTCCGCGCCGTCGAGATCGTCTGCGCCGTCGAGGAGGCGCTCCGCCTCATCTCCACATACCGTCCGCCAGAACGGCCCCACGTGCCCGTCCCCCCGAAGGCGGGCGTCGGCCACGGCGTGACCGAGGCTCCGCGCGGGCTGCTCTACCACCGGTACGACCTGGATGCCCAAGGCCGCATCACCATCGCGAGGATCGTCCCGCCGACCTCCCAGAACCAGGCGGCCATCGAGGACGACCTGCGCCGCTTCGTGGCGGCCCGGCTCGACCTGGACGACTCGGCGCTGACCCGCGCGTGCGAGCGGGCGATCCGCAACTACGACCCGTGCATCTCCTGCTCCACGCACTTCCTCGACCTGACCGTGGACCGGCGATGACCATCGTGATCGGAGTCGGCGACCGGTTCCGCCGAGACGACGGCGCGGGCCCCGCCGTGGTGGAGGCGCTGCGCGGGCGGACGCCGGACGGGGTGACGCTGGCGGTGACCGACGGGGAACCCGCGCGGCTCATCGAACTGTGGGCCGGCGCCGACCTTGCGATCGTCGTCGACGCCGTGCGCGCCGAGCCGTCCCGTCCCGGACGAGTCCACGAGACCGGACCCGACGCCGTGCCCCGTTCTGGTGGGTCCGCGAGCAGCCACACACTGGGCCTGGGCGAAGCCGTGGCGCTGGGCCGGGCGATGGACCGGATGCCCAAGGAGCTGCGCGTCCTCGCCATCGAAGGAGCCCAGTTCGGCTGGGGCTGCGAGCTGACACCTCCCGTCGCCGCCGCCGTCGAAACGGTCGCGGAGCGGATCGCGACCCTCCTAGCCCGTCGACGGACACCTCACGGAGGCAGGGACATGGCGTGACAAGGGACCGATACGAACTCGGCAGCGGCCCTGCCTAGTCTCCAGAAGGCACCGCGATGAGGCTGGCACGCGCCTCGCGCACGCGCTGCAGAATCCGCTCTCGCGAGCTCGCGGCGCGGCCGCCCGCCACCAGGCGCGGACGCTGTGAACCGGAGGGGCGGGCGGGTGCCGGGCAGCGGCCACCTGCCCAGCAGGCCGGGCAGCCGCCGGATGCGGCCGCCGCGCGGCAGCAGCCACGCCCAGCGCGCATACCGTTCGACCCCTCCCGTCAGGCCACCGCGGACTGAAATATGGCCCCTCCCGTTCCAGACTCGCCGTTATCCGAGCACGGACACCAGTTCCGATCCCGGACGGCAACTGCTCCAGCATGGCTCGCTCGGCCTTGGTCAACTCGCGGCGAACCGCGCATCACAAGACCGCTGCGCAGCGCACGGACCGTTAAGCACGTTGCCAAGCCAGGGGCAGTTCCAGTGATAGGCCGCAGAAATACAGCCATATCGTCCTCGCGGGACGAGGTGTAGTGGCAAAACTCGTGGCGAACAAAAAGAAGATGAACTTTGCATTCGTCCGCGTGCGTGGCCAAGGTGAAAGCACGCGAAGTGCAGGGCGTTGCCATATCCCCAGCTCAGAGAAGTGTTGACACGGGCCGCAACCGTAGTCATCCTGGCGGTCTTCGAGGAGGGGTGAAGAAGGGGAGGCCGATGTACTCGACCCTGCGGTGTGCAGGTGTCCTGTTCGACTGCGACGGAGTTCTCGTGCACTCCCAGCGGGTGAGCGACCGGATTCTGGGGGAGTGGGCCGCCAATCATGGACTGGATACGCAGAAGACCGTCGAGCTGTCTCGCGGACGCCGTGACGTCGAGCTCGTCCGGATGGTGGCGCCCTGGCTCGACGCGGACGAGGAGGCGCGGCTCCTGGAGGAGCGTGAGCTGCTCGAACTGGACGGTCTCGAGGAGGTGCCGGGAGCGCGGCGGCTGCTCGACGGGCTCCCCGCAGACCGCTGGGCTGTCGTCACCTCCGGCAGCGGAACCCTCGTGCGCAACAGGCTGCGGGCCGCAGGCCTGCCCGAGCCCCGCGTTGTGATCTCCGCGGACGACGTGCGCGAGGGGAAGCCGCATCCGGAGGGTTACCTGACCGCGGCCGTGCACTCGGGGTCGACCCCGCAGACTGCGTGGTCTTCGAGGATTCGCCCGCCGGGGTCGCCGCGGGCACCGCCGCGGGGGCTCGGGTGGTCGCCGTCCTCACCACGGTCGAGCGCTCCCAGCTCCCCGCCGACCTGTGGATCGACGACCTCCGCGAGGTCGTCCCACTCGGCGACGGCGCCGACGGCCAGGACATCACTCTTAGAGTCGGTGCACCGACCCAGTCCTGAAGCCCCCCACAGTTCATGGGGTCTTTCGGCCACGCCCGGTACAGGCGGCAGGCCGATTCACGAGTGGGTGGAGCTGCGCCCGTTCTTCACCACCCCGCCCATCCTCACGGAGTGACCGTCCGGTGGACGAGGCGCTGCTTCGGGAGTGGTGTCCTCGGTCGCGGCCCACGTGCCGAGGAGGCGCAGGGCCTCTGCGGAGGGAGACCCGGGTTCCGCCGAGTAGGCGTACACCCAGCGCTCCCTGTCCTGGAGCTGCAGCGCCTCAACGTGCAAGGTGAGTTCGCCGACGACGGGGTGACGGAACCGCTTGGGACCTTGGCACCGCGTCTCGACCTCGTGGTCGGCCCACCAGTTGCGGAACTCGGGACTGGCGACGGACAGCTCGCCGATCAGCGCGTGCAGTCGCCGGTCGCGCGGGTAGCGGGCCGCGGCCTCGCGCAGGACGCCGACGCTCACGCGCGCCATCATCTCCCAGTCGGTCAACAGGTCGCGCGTCGCGGGATCCAGGAACAGCCAGCGCAGGTGACTCGCCCCCGGTTCGAGGCCGGGCAGCAGCGCGCGTCCCAGCCGGTTCACCGCGTGGACGTCGCCGCGCACGTCCACGATGATCGCGGGAATGCCGAGGGCGTCGAGCATCACCCGCGTGCCCGCGCCCAGGGGCGCGAGACGCGGCTCGGCCGGCTCGGACACGGCGACCGTCGAACGGACGAGGTTGTGCAGGTACAGCCGTTCGACCTCGGCCAGCCGCAGTGCGCGCGCGATCGCGTCGAGCACCTGGTCGGATGGCTGCAGATTCCGGCGGCCCTGCTCAAGGCGCGTGTAGTAGTCCAGGCTCACGCCGGCCAGCATCGCGACCTCCTCGCGACGCAGTCCCGGGACGCGGCGCCGGCCGTCGGTCTGGATGCCCACGTCCTCGGGCCGAAGCCGCGCCCGCCGGGAGCGCAGGAACTCCCGCAGCTCGCCGTTCTTGGTCATGGTTCAACGGTAGGCGCCGGACGCGCCGATGAGGGTAGGACTGTGCGTCCCAGGAAGCCGCCACCTCTGGTTGAAGGCTGCGCGCGGGCCAGATAGTCGAGCCATGGCAACGATCGAGCAGACTGCGTCCCTTGGTGACAAGACCGTTCGACGCATCGGGTTCGGTGCGATGCAGCTCGCCGGTCCGGGGGTGTTCGGACCGCCCAAGGACCCGGACGCGGCCCGTGCCGTCCTGCGTCGTGTCGTCGAACTCGGCGTCAACCACATCGACACGGCGCAGGTCTACGGCCCCGACGTCGTCAACGAACTCATCGCCGAGGTGCTGCGCCCCTACCCGGACGACCTCGTCATCGCGACGAAGGTCGGCGGCGCCCGCGATGAGACGGGCGCCTGGGTCCGCGCCTCCCGCCCAGAGCAGCTCCGGGCGACCTCCGAGCAGGACCTGCGCACGCTGCGGCTCGAGCGGATCGACCTCGTGTACATGCGGCTGGGCGTCGGAGGCGGCGGGCCGGACCCCGTGCCGCTCGCCGATCAGCTCGGCACCCTGACCGAGCTGCGCGACGAGGGCAAGCTCGGCCTCATCGGCCTGTCCACGGCCTCGGTCGACGACCTCAAGACGGCCCTCGACATCACTCCGATCGCCGCGGTGCAGAACGCGTACGGCATCGGGAACCGCGAGGACGAGCCGGTCCTCGATCTGTGCCGCGAGCACGGCATCGCCTACGTCCCGTACTATCCGCTCGGTTCGGCGTTCACCGGCGGCCCGCAGGCCCTCGCGGACGAACCGGTGATCGCCTCGGTGGCGGCCAAGCACAACGTCTCGTCCTCCCAGGTCGCCCTGGCATGGCTGCTGGCCCACTACGAACGCATGCTGCTGATCCCCGGCACGAGCTCGGTCGCCCACCTTGAGGAGAACGTGGCCGCTGGCAGCATCGCGTTGGACGACGACGACCTGGCCGCTCTCAAGAACGTCCGCCACCTGAGCGCCCCGACCTTCTAGGCGTGTTGCGAAGTGGGCTGATCGTCGGCGCGGTGTGAACCGAACGCAGCGAGGTCTCCGGGAGACGGATCTCGACCAACAACAACCCTGAACCGGAGACCTCGCGGCCGGCCTGGCGATGACGAGACGGTTCGACTGACCGACCCGCAACGGGCGCATTTGGAGCCGCTGCTGCTGGCGATCCGGCTGCACGATCTGCGACATGGTGCGGCGTCGTTCCTGCTGGCCGCCGGGTACGACAGCAGACGCTGCGGCCGTCGGGACGGCGAGCAGCCATGGAGCTGCCAGGGGGACGAAGCGGTGCATAAACGCCGCTGGGCATCCGCGGCGTTTTTTGCGAATGCCCTGCGTGCTGCCGGTGCGCCGTCAGGGACTTGAATCCTGACCCTGCTGGTGGGTGTTCTTCTGGTGCTGATCATCGACAAGCCGCGCGGCCTGACCCGCCGTGGGCGATGCTCGCAGACTCGGCCTGAGCCCTACCTCGCGCCCGCGGCAGCGGACGAGTCGTGCCTGCCGGCGTCGAAACGCTCCCGCTGGATCTCGCCTTGCTCGACAGCGTCCGCGAGTTCGCCTCCGCAGTGACCTCCCGGCTCGGCGGGACGCCCATCGACGCGCTGGTCCTCAACGCCGCCACCCTGTCCAGGAACCAGCACGGACGGACCGCCGACGGCTTCGAGACCACCTTCGGCGTCAACCACCTCGCCCACTACCTGCTGGCCCGTCTCCTGGAGCCGCATCTCGCCGACCACGCGCGGGTGATCTTCACGACCAGCGACACCCACGACCCGTCGATCACACCCCTGGCGCCCAAGACCCTCGAGCCCGAGAAGCTCGCCCACCCGCCCAAGTCCCGGTTCGGTGACGGCATGCGCGCCAATGCCGCCTCGAAACTCTGCAACATCCTCACCGCCCGCTCCCTGGCGGATTCCCCTGACCTACGGGAACGCGGCATCACGGTCCTCACCTACAACCCAGGGCTCACCGGCGGGACCGACCTCGGTGACCCGGGCCCCGCAGCGAGGTGGTTCATGAACATGGTCGTCTTCCCGATCTTTCGTGTGATCGGCTTGTTCAAGCCCGCCTACGTCATGGGCCCTCCCGAGAACAATGTTCACCTGACAGATCGCGCGCGACGGCCGGGGCCATGACCGTGCTTGTCCCGTCATGCGAGGCCTCTCGGCCACCAGGTCGTCCCACCGATCGAGGGAGATTGATCCACTCGATTATGTCCCCACTGTTCTCAATATGCTGATTGTCTGGCGATATCTGTTAAGTGTCATATGTCTACACGATTGGCCCAAATTATGATCCGCTTTTGGTAGATCAGCTATGGCCAAGTGCAATTCGAAGAGTACAAACAATTTGTCCTACCACAAAGGAGGTCTCCATGGTGACCCCTTCGATCAGGAAAGCGGGCGGGGTGCCCCGCTCCGCATCGTCAGGCCGTCTCCGCCGGCGGGGATGGCGGTCCGGTCTCAGGCGCCTGCTGGTCGCCGTGGCCGTTCTGGCCGGAATGACGATGGCGATGGCCGCGCCGGCCCCGGCCACGACCGCCACGCAGCGGCAGCAGGTCACCTACGTCGCCAACCTCGGCTCGGACAATGTGTCGGTGATCGACACCTCGACCAACACCGTGACGGCCACGATCAACGTCGGTGACGGTCCCCAAGGACTGGCGATCACTCCGGGCGGCACGCGGGTCTACGTCGCCAACTTCAACTCAGACAACGTGTCGGTGATCAATACGTCGACCAACACGGTGATCGCCACGATCCCCGTTGGCGACGGTCCCCAGGGAGTGGCAGTCACTCCGGGTGGTACGCGCGTCTACGTGACCAACGGCGTCGGGGACAGCGTGTCGGTAATCGACACCTCGACCAACACGGTGAGCGCCACCATCCCTGTAGGTGACGCTCCTAACGGGGTGGACGTCACGCCGGGTGGTACCCGCGTCTACGTCGCCAACACCGACTCGGACGACGTGTCGGTGATCAGCACGGCGACCAACACCGTGACCACCACCGTCCCCGTCGGGGTGGATCCCACTCGGCTGGCGGTTACGCCGGGTGGTACCCGCGTCTACGTCACCAACTTCAGCTCGGGCTCCGTGTCGGTGATCAGCACGTCGACGAACACGGTGACCGATACCGTCACCGTCGGCGCCGGTCCGCAGGGGGTGGAGGTCACCCCGGGCGGTACCCGCGTCTACGTCGCCAACGCCGGCTCGGGCTCCGTGTCGGTGATCAGCACGTCGACGAACACGGTGACCGATACCGTCACCGTCGGCACCGTACCCCGCGGGGTGGCGGTCACTCCAGGCGGTACCCGCGTCTACGTCGCCAACACCGGCTCGAACGACGTGTCGGTCATAAGTACGGCGACGAACACGGTGACCGGAACCGTCACCGTCGGTACGGCTCCCATCGGGGTGGACAGCGGAGTCATTCCCGACTGAACCACCAGCGGCGGCGGGGGAACCGCAGCCCGTCGCCCGCGCATCGCTGCGCACGGACGCTGAGAGCTTGATCCGATCTCGGCTCTCCGGCCGCCAACGAATGCCTTCGGCTCAGCGCGGAAGGCGGCCTTCCGGCCCTCGAAAGATCGGGATCGCGAGGTCCCGAGAGGCGCAGGGCCGGTAGGCGCCTCCGCTGCAGGAGGACGGCCAGGATGCCGAGGTCGGCCACACAGCTCGGACGAGAGCCAGACAGATACCGTTGGACTCCGTCGATCGTCTCGCCTATATCTCTGAGTTGCGACCTTTCTCCTGCGATCGCGACGGGGACGGCACGGGTGGTGTGCGGTGATGTGCGCAACATCACCGCTGTGTTCGCTGAACTGCGAGGCAGGGTCGCGCTGGTGCTGACGTCGCCGCCCTATGGGTCTCACACGCACGGGCAAGTCAGAACCAGACGGGACAAC
>NZ_BCQU01000110.1:0-21637 GCF_001552235.1 Actinomadura rubrobrunea NBRC 15275
GGACAGAACAACTAGCGCCGTCCCCGCGCGGCGGCCCTCCGCGCGTCCGCCGGCCCTGACCGCCCCCGTCCGAGGCGCACCGTCCGGTGATGAGAAGATCGGCGCATGACCTGTCTCCGGTTGCCCGAGGAGTGCCGGTGAACGCGCCGCTGGACGTGGCCGTGGAGGACGGCGTCGCCGTCCTGACGCTGAACGACCCGGACCGCCGCAACGTCCTGTCCGGCGCCCTGGTCGGCGAGATCGCCGCCGCGTTCGACCGCCTGGAGGCCGACGGGACGACGGCCGCCGTGGTGATCACGGGCGCGGGCCCGGCGTTCTGCGCCGGCGCGGACCTGGCCGACCTGCTGGCCGCCGCCGACGGCGACGCGTCCGGCGTGCACACCGTCTACGAGGGCTTCCTCCGGGTGGCCCGCTCGCCGCTGCCGACGATCGCGGCGGTCAACGGCCCGGCCGTCGGCGCCGGGCTCAACCTGGCGCTCGCCTGCGACGTGCGCCTGGCCGCCGAGTCGGCGTGGTTCGACACCCGCTTCCTGAAGATCGGCCTGCATCCCGGCGGCGGGCACACCTGGATGCTGCACCGGCTGGTCGGCCCGCAGACGGCCGCGGCGATGGTGCTGTTCGGCGAGCGCCTGGACGGGCGGGCCGCCGTCGCCGCCGGGCTGGCGTACCGGTGCGTCCCCGACGCCGAGCTGCTCCCCGCCGCGCGGGCCCTCGCCGCGGGCGCCCGCGACGTCGACCCCGAGCTGCTGCGCCGCACGAAGGCGTCGCTGCGGCGCGCGGGCGACGGACGCGGCCACGAGCAGGTCCTCGAGGACGAGACCCGCGACCAGATGTGGTCCCTCACCCTTCCCTCCACGAGGGACCGCCTCGACGCCCTCCGCCGCAAGATCAGCGGCTGATCGGGGCCGTCGGCGCGCGGCGCGACCCGTGGCCGCGGCCCGGGCTTCTCCGGCCCCGCAACGCGGCCGCCGAGATTAGCGGCTGCGTTGCTCGTCTTTGCGGCAATGTCGTGGGGAATGAGGATTCCGCGCCGGCGGCAACGGCAACAGCCGGGCTTTCCTGCCCGTCAGGCCCGTGTCCGCCGAGGTCGTCGCCACCGACGGGCACGGGCGCCCCGCCGTGCTGCGGCGCCGCTGCGGCGACGGCTGGGTCGTGCTGTGCACGTACCCGCTGGGCACATGGCCGCGGCGACGCCGCTGGTGCACCCCGAACCCACGTACCGGATCTACGACGCGCTGGCCCGGCTCGCCGGGGTGCGCCGCCCCGTCACCGTTCCCGATCCGCGCGTGTCGGCCGACGTGCTCGTGCACGCCGACGGGCGCCGCTTCGCCGTCCTCGTCAGCCAGGCCGACACCGAACTGGCCATCGCACACCCGGACGTCACCCTGCCTCCGTACGGCGCGCGCGTGGTGGAACTTCCCGAAACCGAATGAAAGATTCACCGCACGCCGACATCGCCCGGCCTCGCACCGGCCCGCCGGCGAAGGCGTCCTCCCAGCTCAATCGGTATGTCCCGGACGGGCCGCGCATTCCGTCCCGAGACCGCGCGTCGCCGTCACTGTACGACGCCGCGGCGCATGCCTAGCTTCATGGGTGCTCTGGCCGTCGGCGGGCGGGCCCGGCCCGTGGAGCGTTTCCGGCACCCCGATTCCCGCAAGGAGGACACCGGATGAGATCCAGGTCCCGTTGCGCCGCCGTGACGGCGGCCTTGGCGTCGCTGCTCGCCTCGCTGCTCGCGACCGCCGCCCCCGCCCGCGCGGACGCGGTCGGACTGCGAGTGAGCGGGACGGACATCGTCGAGTCCAACGGCAACCGCTTCGTCATGCGCGGCGTCAGCCACCCGCACGCCTGGTACACGTCGCAGACGAGGGCGTTCGCCGACATCAAGGCGCTCGGCGCGAACACCGTGCGCGTCGTGCTGAGCGGCGGACGCTGGCCCGCCAACGGCCCGTCCGACGTCGCGAACGTCGTCGCGCTGTGCAAGCAGAACCGGCTCATCTGCGTCCTGGAGAACCACGACACCACCGGCTACGGCGAGCAGGACGGCGCCCGCACCCTCGACGACGCCGTCGACTACTGGCTGAGCCTGCGCGACGTGCTCGTCGGCGAGGAGGACTACGTCGTCATCAACATCGGCAACGAGCCGATCGGCAACAACCCCGTGACACCGGACTGGACGACCGCCACGTCCGACGCCATCAAGCGGCTGCGCGCCGCGGGCTTCGACCACCTGCTCATGGTGGACGCCCCCAACTGGGGCCAGGACTGGCGCTTCACCATGCGCGACAACGCGCAGACCGTCTTCGCCGCCGACCCCGACCGCAACACGGTGTTCTCCATCCACATGTACGGGGTGTTCGACACCGCCGCCGAGATCACCGACTACCTCGCCCGGTTCCGCGCGGCCGGGCTGCCGCTGGTGATCGGCGAGTTCGGGTTCGACCACTCCGACGGCGACCCGGACGAGGACACCATCATGGCCGAGGCGCAGGCGCGCGGCGTCGGCTACATCGGATGGTCGTGGAGCGGCAACGGCGGCGGCGTCGAGTACCTCGACATGGTGCGGAACTTCGACCCGACCCAGCTCACCTCCTGGGGCGAGCGGATCTTCAACGGGGCGAACGGCATCCGGCAGACCTCCCGCGAGGCCACGATCTACAGCGGCCAGGCCCCGGACACCGCGCCGCCCACCGCCCCCGGCGCCCCGTCCGTGTCCGATGTCACCGCGACCGGCGCGACGCTGACCTGGGCCGCGTCCACTGACACCGGCGGCTCCGGCCTGGCCGGTTACGACGTCCACCGGTCCGACGGCACGCTGCTCGGCCGGACCACCGCCGCCTCCATCACGCTGACCGGTCTCACCCCCGACACCCGCTACGAGGTGTACGTGCGGGCGCGCGACGGCGCGGGCGACCGGTCCGACCCGTCGCCCGCGGTCGCGTTCACCACGGCGCCGGGATCACGAACACGGGCACCGCGCCGATCGACGGCTGGTCCCTGACGTTCACCCTGCCCGCCGGGCAGACCATCACCTCCGGTTGGGGCGCGACCTACACGCCGACCTCCGGTCGCGTCACGGCCACCGACCTCTCCTACAACGCCGTCATCCCCGCCCAGGGCTCGATCGACATCGGTTTCCAGGCCGCCCACACCGGTGACACGACCCGGCCGGAGACCTTCACTCTCAACGGCTCCACCTGCCAGACGGACTGAGCGCGCCATCCGGGTCCCGCCGCGCACTCGGACGCACGGCGAGACCCGTTCGCATGGGTGCGCGCGCCGCACACGGGGACCGTCGACGCGCAGGGGATGCCCGTCTTCCCCGCGGTCAGGCGTCGTGTTCGAGGGGCGCTCCCTTGGGACGGCGCTGGTGCAGCCGTCCCTGCTCGGTGACGTCCACCGCCCAGCGGGCCCAGTCGGCCAGGGCCTGGTAGAGCCGGACGGCGGCCTCGACGGTCAGGCGCATCGACTGGACGGGAGGCGCCGTGCCGAAGTCGCCCCTGTCCTTGGCCGCCGCCAGGCCGCGGTAGAAGTCGGCCCGCTCGCTGTAATAGGCCGCCTCCCGCCGCAGGTGGCGGGCCGCGTCCTCCGGCTCGATGAGCCAAAGGAAGAACGAGCGCAGCAGCGCCTCCAGGCGCAACGTGTGGTCGACGTCGTCCTCGGCCAGCCACCGCCGCACCTCGGCAAGGCCCTCGTCGGTGATGCGGTACGCCTTGCGGCGCCGCGGCCCGCGGCTGTCGACCTCGATGAGCCCGTCGGCCTCCAGACGTCCCAGCTCGCCGTAGATCTTCGGATGCTGGGCGGGCCAGACCGCCGCGAACACCTCCTGGAAGCGCCGGGTCAGGTCATACCCACTGGCGGGCCCCTCGGCCAGCAGGCCGAGCAGGCCGTGTCGCAGCGACATGAGCTCCTCCCTGGCGCGTCCCCCTTGAGAGAACGTCCCCACCTTGACGGGGCGGTAGACACGTGAAGAGGTCTGTGTCAATGGACTTCCGCCTTGGCGTGGACCCGGCCGTCCGGCCGTGCCGCGCATCGGCCGCACCCTTCGGATGCATTGCGATGACACCGGTGAGCAGCAAAGATCAACTACGTCGGCGGCGCCGGATGGTCGTACCATCCGTGAGACTCGTCGGTGCGCGACCGTGACGTCGGGAACCACTGATCGTTGATCTGGTGAAGGGAGGGGCGCGCCGAGGATGGGCACGGCCCGGGGAAGGCGGAGTCGGGGATGGTGAAGATCCGGACGTTCACCGAGCGGGACAGGCCGGTGCTCCACGCCCTGTTCGCCCGTGCCCGCAAAGGCTCGCCCAGCGATTCGCTGTGGGGCCACGACGAGTCCGAGGCGGCGGTCTACCTCCGCCCGTACATGGACCTGGAGCCCGGCTCGCTGCTCCTGGCGATCGACGGCGGCCGGGTGATCGGCTACCTGGCCGGATGCCTGGACAGCGCGGCCTTCCCCAGCGAGGTCGCGCGCGTCGACCAGGCCATCCGGCGGTACCGGCCGTTCCTGAGGCCGCGGTCGGCGGGGTTCTTCGCCCGCGGTCTCGTCGACGTCGCCTGGGCGGCCCTCCGGCGGGCACCGGTCGCCGGCGACTTCCATGACCCGCGGTGGCCGGCGCACCTGCACATCAACGTCGTCCCCGAGGCCCGCGGCAGCGGCGCCGCCGACCGGCTCATGGACCACTGGCTGGAGCGCGTGACCGACCACGGGGTCGCGGGATGCCACCTTCAGACCGTCGCGGAGAACATGCGAGCCATCCGCTTCTTCAAGCGCAAGGGCTTCGTCGCGCACGGCCCGGCCCGCGTGATCCCAGGCCTGCGCTACAAGGGGCGCCGCGTCCACCAACGCACCATGGTCTGGAACCCCTGACCACCCCTCGCGGCCGCCCCGGCGTCACCGCCCCGACGGCTCGCGGCGCATTCTGATCTTGATGTAGCCGTCGCCGTGCCGTCCCGCCTCGCGGAACCCGAGCCGCTCGTACAGCGCGTACGCGCGGCGGTTGACCACCAGCACGTCCAGGACGACGGGCACGCCGCGCCGCTCGGCCTCGTCCAGCAGATCGCCGATCAGTCTCGTCCCGATGCCGCGCCCCTGGTACTCCGGCAGGATCTCGATGCGCCCCAGGTAGATCTCCTCGGGGCGGCGATCGACGCTGATCATGCCGACGTCGGCCCCGCCCATGGTGATGATCTGCCAGTTCCCCGGGTCGAACAGGCGCTCATGCCAGTCCCGCTGCGCCCGCTCGTCCCACCCCCAGATCGCGGCGACGTAGTCGCCGAGGGCCGCCTTGTGCAGCCGATAGCAGAATTCCTTGTCCGCGTCGTCGGCCTGCCGCAGGCCGACGTTCTCCCCAGCCGCGTCGAGCACCACGCCAGGTTATGCGGCGCTCACTGCTCGGCGCGACGGGCGCGGGCGCGGCGCTTTCCTTCGTGCATGGCCTGCACTCGGGCCACCGGAATGGCCCGGCCCTCCTCGACGAGATCGGCGTCGAGCGGTTGCGGTGCGGGCATGAGGACCGTCCAGGGATCGCGTTCGACGACCGGAGAGGCCGCGGTGCGCAGAGTGAAATCACCGGGGGCGACGTCGTCCAGGTCGTCCCAGGCCACGGGGAACGAGACGGGCACGCCCGGACGCAGACGCGGGCTGTAGGCGGCGATCACCGTCGCGGTCCCGGCTCGTGTGGAGTCGATGAACACCTTCCCCGCCCGGTCCTCGCGGATGAACGCCGTCGTCGCGAGCGCGGGGTCGAGCCGTGCGGCGCGCGCGGCCAGCGCCCGCGTCGCCGCCGCGGCCTCCTCCATCGTCGCCCTCACCGGCACGAACACGTGGACACCCTTGGAGCCGCTCGTCTTCACCGCCCCCGACAGGCCGGACTCGGCCAGCGCCTGCCGGACGAGGCGGGCGGCGCGGACGGCGAGCGCGAAGGACTCCGCGGAGTCCCCGGACGGCGGGTCGATGTCCAGCACCAGATGGGTGGGCTCGTCCCACCGACCGACGCGGATCAGGGGGATGTGGTACTCGACGGCGCGCTGGTTGGCGAACCACAGCAGCGTCCGGCGGTCGTTGCACAGCGCGTACGACACCTCGCGCCGGGACGCCTCCGCCCACAACCGCGCCTTCCGCACCCACGGCGGGGCGTATTTCGGCAGGTTCTTCTGCATGAACGGCTGCTGGCCGCGCAGCGCCCGGATCACCGACAACGGCCGGTCCGCCAGGTGCGGGACGAACCGTTCGCCGATGGCGTCCAGGTAGTCGACCAGGTCCCGCTTGGTGGCGTCCGCGCCGTCGAACAGCGGTTGGTCGAGATTGGTGAGCGCGACGCCGTCGCGGACCTCTCCGCCCATGCCGACCACCTCCCGGGTGGGAGATACCTCCCCGGGCGCGGTTCACTCGCGGGCGAGCGCCGCGCGGCTCCAGCGGCGGTGCGCGCGTGAACGTCCGGCCCGCCGCGGAGCCGCGCGACGCAGCCGCAGGGTTCTCGACCGGCGCGCTGGCCCGAGAGATGCGTCCGATCCGGGAGCAGCGGCCACAGAAAAGCGCCGATTGATGAGCCGATTGATGACATGTCCGCCCCGCGCAGACGCCGTCCCAGCGGCCCGTGCCATCGCCTGGAGTCCGCTTCGGG
Source organism: Actinomadura rubrobrunea NBRC 15275 (assembly GCF_001552235.1). Classification (NCBI taxonomy): domain Bacteria; kingdom Bacillati; phylum Actinomycetota; class Actinomycetes; order Streptosporangiales; family Thermomonosporaceae; genus Actinomadura; species Actinomadura viridilutea. The sequence goes on from NZ_BCQU01000110.1 coordinate 6,627, forward strand.
GCGTCCGGCCATCCGTGTCGCCGCGGTGGCGGCGCGCGCACGGCCGCCTTGAGCAGCCTCTTCCCAGTGAGCAGGGCACGAGAGACGACGCCGGTGCGGCGCTTCCAGCGACTGCGCGCAGGCGCGCCGGGCGCCGGGCGGAGGGCGCCGCCTGAGGGCGTGGGGAGCGCGAGGTCAGCCGGTGGTGCCTCCCGTGCGAGAGACGATCCAGTCGACCGTGCGCCGCGCCCCCGAGATGCGACGCTCCAGCTTGCGCCGGCGGGGCGGCGGAGCGGAGCAGGCGGTGCGGACACGGACCGGTGCCCCCTTGCGGCGTCCGCCGGACTGCGCGCCGCCCCCCGCGACGGCGCCGTCGGTCGCCTTGGGACCGCCCGCGGGCACCCCCGCCGCACCGCGCGCCAGGTCGGCCAGCCGGGCGCCCGCCCCCGCGAGCTCCAGCAGAGCGTCTCGTTCCGTGCGCTGGTCGGGCGCGTCCAGCACGCGGGCGTACAGCGCCTCGACCTCGGCCATCTGAGCGCCCAGCCGCAGCAGCGGCTGATCGCCCATGCTGTGGATCATCCCCGTCACCCTTCCATGGTGAGACATTCGCACGGCTTTGTGCACCTGGCTTTCCCGAGACCGCCCCGGCGTCCGCCGCCCGCCCTCGTCGACGTTCACCTCCTGGAAAGCGGCGGGCCCGTCCGGCCGCTCGCGCCTGGTTCGGCGTCGGCCACGGCGAATGGGATCCCCGCATCGTCGATTTCCGCCCGACCGGTGAGACGCGCGCATTGTCACGGCAGTTCGCGACTGGCAGAGTCGGACGCACCGGCCTCGGGAGGAACGGTGGACGTGACCTTCGGCGTGTGGGCGTCGACCGTCGCCGGCCTGTGCGTGCTGATCGTCGCGGACTTCTTGATCGGACGCAGGCCGCACGAGGTGTCCACCCGGGAGGCCGGGATCTGGTCGGCGGTGTGGGTGGCGCTGGCCGTCGCCTTCGGGCTGGGGCTGCTGGCGTTCGGCGGCGGCACCGCGGCCGGGGAGTTCTTCGCCGGCTACATCACCGAGAAGTCGCTGAGCGTCGACAACCTGTTCGTGTTCGTCCTGATCATGTCGAGGTTCGCGGTGCCCGCCGTCTACCAGCAGCGGGTGCTCATGGTCGGCGTGGTCATGGCGCTGGCGATGCGGGCGGTCCTCATCGCGGCGGGCGCCGCCGCGATCTCCGCCTTCTCCTGGGTGTTCTACCTCTTCGGAGCCTTCCTGATCTGGACGGCGTGGAAGCTGGTCCAGGACGCTCGCTCCGGTGGCCACGACGCGGAGTACGAGGAGAACAGGCTGCTCAAGGCCGTCGAGCGCCGTCTCGGCGTGGCCGACCGCTACCACGGGACGAAGCTGTTCGTGCGGCGGGACGGCAGGCGCGTGATGACGCCGATGATGGTCGTCATGCTGGCGATCGGCTCCACCGACGTGCTGTTCGCCGTCGACTCCATCCCCGCGATCTACGGCCTGACCGAGGACCCGTACATCGTCTTCACCGCCAACGCGTTCGCCCTCATGGGGCTGCGCCAGCTCTACTTCCTCATCGGCGGGCTGCTCCAGCGGCTGGTCCACCTGAGCTACGGGCTGTCGGTCATCCTCGGGTTCATCGGGGTGAAGCTGGTCCTGCACGCGCTGCACGAGTCCGGGGTGCACGTCCCTGAGATCAGCCTCGCGTTCTCGCTCGGCTTCATCGTCGCCGTCCTCGCGGTGACGGCCGTCACCAGCCTCCTCGCCACCAGGCGGCGGACCGCCGTCCGGGAGGAGGAGCCCCGGCGGTGAACCACCGGACAGGACGCCTGGGCGGACGTCAGGTGCGCGGCTTCTCCCAGACCGAGACGTGCTTGGGGCTCTCGTTGGTGAAAGGCGCTCGCGTCCAGTCCTCCCAGCGTTCCCGCAGCCGCAGCCCCGCGAGCTCGGCCATCAGGTCGAGTTCGGCCGGCCACACGTAGCGGAACGGGATGGAGCGGAACTCGCACCGGCCGTCGATGATTTCGACGTAGTTCGAGCTCATCGACTGCGTGGCCACTTCGTAGATGTCGTACGCCCACCCCGTGGGGCCGACCTGGAACGGCACGACCTTCTGCCCTGGCGGAAGCTTCCGCAGCTCGGGGACGCCGACCTCGATGACGAAGCAGCCGCCCGGCTGCAGGTGGGCGGCGGCGTTGCGGAAGCAGGCGACCTGCGCCGCCTGCGTTGTCAGGTTGTTGATCGTGTTGAACACCAGGTAGACGAGCGCGAACTCGCCGTCCACGCGCGTGGTGGCGAAGTCGCCGATGGTCACGCCGATCGCGTCGCCGCCCGGTTTGGCGCGCAGCCGCGCCACCATCGCCCGCGACATGTCGATGCCGTGGACCTGGACGCCCCGGCGCGACAGCGGCAGCGCCACGCGGCCCGTCCCGACGCCCAGCTCCAGGGCGCGGCCGCCGGCGGCCAGTTCGGCGAGGAAGTCGACCGCCGGGTCCAGCACCTCCGGTGCGAACATCGCCGCCGACGTCTCGTCGTACCGGGCCGCGACCTCTTCTCCGAAATATCCGTCTGGATCATGCACGGGGTGGACCGTAGCCCTCGGGGCGCGGCCCACGCCATCGATGTTTCGGGCCGGTCCAGGGCGCGTCCGCGAGGCTCTGCCGGTCTCGGCCGCCGGCCTTGCCATCGCGCCGCGTACCGGTCCGCGCACACGGGCGCCGAGGGGTGAGAGGACGAAATTGCCGGGCGGCGTCGAAAAATCAGATTTTTCTGCCGGCTGATGCGACGGCCTGCCGAGCCGAAAACGCGGTCGGCGCGCCGTAAGGTGTCGTCGCCCGTCGACCGTTGTCATCGATAAGTCTGAGCGTTAGGCGCCATTCACGTAAAAAATGACGTTCGGTGCGGCGCGGGATTTCCATGACTGCGACGGGCAGTGTGCGCTGACACCGACAGCGCCGAGGCCCGACCGGTGCAATACCGTGCCGGGCCTCGGCGTCTGAACTGAGCTGGGTCAGCTATGGGGCTGACTCGCTATGGGACCGGGTGGTTTACCACCAGCCCCACCAGCTGTTGCCCCAGCCCCAGCCGCCCCAGGGGCCGCCCCAGCCCCAGCCCCAGCCCCAGCCATCGGCGGGGCTGGTCACGACGGAGTGCGCGCCGGCGACGGACTGGGTGCTGGCAGGGGCCTTCTGCGGCGCCGCAGTGGCGGTGCTCGCCAGGGCCGCCGTCGGAGCGCCCACCGCCAGGGCGCCGGCCGCGAGGCCGGTGACGGCGAGACGCCGAACCTTCTTCGACATTGTGCTTTCCCCCTGTCTCTGTGCCGTGTGCACAGCTCTCTACTCCATCCCCGACCCTATTAGCCCGATTCGTCCGGTAGGTGGTTGATAGTGCAACTCATCCCCAAAGTTCGCTATGTCATCCGGGGGCGTTGATCGGCATGGTGAGGGCCCGGCCGGTGCCGTGCCGACCGGGCCCGTCGATTTCTTTTGTGGAAAGCGCTACCTCGCCGCGCTGACGACAGTGCTGGAGAACGCGCCGGATGGACCCGCGAACCTGACGCTCTTCTTGTAGAGCGCGCCACCCCATCCGCCGTGCCATCCGTGGTGCCGGTAGTAGGGCCTGAAGTGGTGGCGGTTGTAGGGCCTGAAGTGGTGGCGGTTGTGGAACTTGAAGTTGTGATGGCGGAAGTGCCGGCGGTGCCGCCAGCCGTCGTCGTACGGCCCTGACTTGCTCACACTGGTCGACTGGGTGACGGTGGCGGACTGCGTCGCCGAGGCGGTGCCCGCCAGTGCGATCGCGGGAGCGCCCAAGGCCAGGACGGGCGCCGTGACGCCGACGACGGCCAAGCGCTGGATCTTCTTCATCCGATGTCTCCCCCCGTCCGCTGTGCATGCACAGCAGGTGATGTGTTGACATTTCAACTCTACGCGCCTGATAAGGGTTAAATGTGTAATACGTCGCCAAATATGGTCAAAGTAGAGCGGCGATCCTTTCCTCGTTCTTTGGGGTCGCTTGGTGAAGGGACCGTGTTCTTTCCGCGGTCGGACTTCTGCGATCTCATCCCGCCGGCGTGCGGCAGGTCTGGGATCGCGACACGGCCCGCCGAGGCCCCGCGGCGGCCGGCGCCCTGGACCGGACCGCCTTCGCCGACGTGTGCGGCGACACGGGCGGGCTGACGGTGCCCGAGACGGCCCGGTTGGTGCTGGACCGGCTGGGGGAGTGGCCCGCCGTCCCGTCGGCGGCGCGGGCGCCGTCCCATCCGGAACCGTCCAGGCACGCGTCATTGGCGCCGGGCGGCGGCCCGGGGGCGCGGACGGGCTCTGCGGGCGCCATGCCGGTGCTGTGGTTGTGGGGGCCGGTGAGGGTGGGCAAGTCCACCGTCGGATACGAGAACTTCCGGCAGACCGTCCGCGACGGCGTCACGTCCGCCTGCATCGACGTGCGGCAGATCGGCTTCCTGCGTCCGGCCGCCGACGGCGACCCGGGCGGCCACGCCCTCAAGGCGGCCGACCTCGCCGCCCTGCACGAGGTCTTCCGCGCGGCAGGAGCGCGGTGTCTGATCGTCTCGGGCGAGGCCGGGCACCCCCGCCCGTATGACGGCCTGTTCCCGGCGACGGCGCTGACCTTCTGCCGCCTGAGTGCCGGGCCCGAGCGGCTGACCGAGCGGACCTGCTGCGCGGCCGAGGACGCAACCCGGTCATCCCGGGCGACGACCTGCGGGGGCCGCCCGAGGAGACGCTGCGCCGGATCGCCCTGCGGGCCGCCGAAGGCGTCCGCGCCGTCGGCGAGGACGAGATCCGCGTCGACACCGACGCAGAGTCGGCGGCGGAGGCGGCCCGGGCCGTGCGGGCCGCGGCGGGCGGCCGGCCGGGCCGTGAGGACCGTCCGGGCGGGCCGCGCCGCGGCGGCGAAAGCGCCTGAACGCGCGGCGGCGGGGCCGGGTGCGGGAGGTGGGCACCCGGCCCCGCCGCTTGCGGGGGGCGGTTGCTACTTCGAGAGCGGGGCGATCCTGATGTTCTTGAAGCGGATGCCGCCGCCGTTGTTCTCCAACCCGATGTGACCGGCCAGTTCGCGGTCACCCGTGTAGGTGTTCACCAGCTGGTCGTTCCAGTAGATCTTGTACTCCTGGCCTCGGACCTCGATGCGCACCTTGTTGTAGCCGCCGCCGACCGGCTTGACGTTGAGGAAGTCGGCCGGGTCGATCCCGTCGATCGAGCCGGTGCGGAACCGGGCCTCGTCCACGCGGTCCAGGATCGAGACCTGGTAGCCCTTCGTCTGCGGGTCGGCGACGGCGGCGTCGCCGTCCGGGATCCGCAGGAAGATGCCGGAGTCGGCGCTCACGCTGTCCTGCTCGTACTCCAGTTCCAGCGTGAAGTCGCGGTACCGCTGACGCGAGTACCACAGCGCGCCGCGTCCGCCCTGCGGCGTCAGCACGCCGTTGTTGATCGTGAACGAGCCGGAGCCGGCGTGGTCCCAGCCGCCCAGCGTCTTGCCGTCGAACAGGTCCACGAAGCCGTCGGAGCCGGGGACCGGCTTCCAGGCGACCTTCGCGGTGTCCGAGATGTAGTCGGTGCGCAGGTTGGCCGGGGTCTTGCCGTTCACCACCAGCACCTTGGCGCCGTCCTTGACGCAGGAGTTCTGGTATCCGGCGCAGGCCACGACGATGTCGTCGGCGCCGACGGGGCTGGTGTAGGCCAGCTTGGCGCGTCCCCGGGAATCGGTCTTGGTGATCGCCTCCTCCGCGAGCTGGTACGGGGTGCCGCTGGTGTACCCGTTGGGCAGCGGGGCCGCGGGCGCCTTGCGGAACACCTGGATGGTCATGTCATGGCCCTTCGCAGGTCCGCGCTTGGGCTTCAGCGTGGCGACGGCCGTGTGCTGCTCGCCCGTGCCGCGCTCGACGTGGTCCGGCGTCACCCGGATCGTCCCCTCGACCTTGCGGGCCACCGTCACCTTGGCCGCCGTGCCCGTGCCGAGCGCGCCGCCGCCGGAGTCGGTCACCGTCACCTTGGCGGTGTACTCGCCGGGCTTGGTGTAAGAGTGCGTCACGGACGCGCCCTGGCCGGTGCCGCCGTCGCCGAAGTCCCACGTGTACACGGCGTTCGCCGGGGCGTCCGGCGCGGTGGCGGTGAACGTGACCGTCAGCGGCGCGGGACCGCTCTTCTCGTTCGCCGTGACCTGGACGCCGATCGCCTCGGCCATCCCCTTGCCGTTGAACCGGACCGAGTCGACGTCGAACAGGGCGTCCGACGAGTCCGGGTTCGTGAACACGAGGAACAGCTTGTCGGCGCCGCCGCCCGGGTCGGTGAGCGGAACCGGGTCGAGCGTGACGTACCGGTCGTAGCTGCCGGTGTTGTCGACCTTCGCGGTGCCCGCCAGCGGACCGTCCGGCGAGCCCTTGCGGATCTCGATCGTGCCGCCGGCGCCGCCCGAGGACACCCGGAACGTGGCCGACGTCATGTTCGTCAGGTCGACGGGGTTGAACGCCAGCCAGTCGCCGTTGTGGATGGCGCCGATGCGCCGTCCGCCCTGGGCGCCGCCGTGGTTGATGACGGCCGTGCCGTTGTTCTCGGTGAAGTGCTCGGCCTGCTTGCGCTTGGGCTGCAGCAGGATCTGGTGGCTGCCCTCCAGACCCGGCACGCCGTCAGCGCCCTTGTCGGTGTAGATGGCGCGCAGCACGGTGAAGACGTTGGCGTCGTCGCCGTGGCCTTCGACGTTCTCCAGCGCGAACGTGCCCTCGCAGCCGTTCTTCTCCAGGATCGGATGCGCGTGCTGGTCGTGGCCGAGGGCGACCTGCAGCTCGACCGCGTCGCAGTCGATCTCGCCGTCCTCGGCGTCGGTCACGTTGATCTTGTAGGGGACCGTTTCGCCGAAGGCGGCGAAACCGCCGTTGCCCGGGAACGAGATCGTCACCTTCGGCGCGTTGTTGCCCGCTGTGATCGGGAACGTCTGCACCGACGACTTGCCCGTCACGTCGCTGACGAGCAGCCGTGCCTGGTAGGCGCCCTTGGCGGTGTAGGTGTGCTCGACGACCGGCTCGGAGGAGTCGGTCGTGCCGTCGCCGTCGAAGTCCCAGGCGAAGGAGATCTGGTCGCCGTCGGGGTCGTGGGTGCCGGACGCGTCGAACTTCACCGTCAGCGGGACGCTGCCGGACGTTGGCGTCGCCGTCGCCTGGATGACCGGCGACCGCTTGCCCTTGACGTAGTCGACCCGGTAGAGCCCGACGCGCGGGCCCACGGTGAAGAAGCCGCCGCCGTAGTCCAGGAAGTACAGCGACCCGTCGGGGCCGAACTCCATGTCCATCGGCTGCCCGTTCACCGAGCCGTCCGTGCTGGTGAACATGTTCGGCAGGAACGTGTTGATGTTGAGCAGGTCGCCCTCGTCGTCGAGCTTGATGTCCCAGGCGCGGTGCCGGGAGTAGTCGTAGAAGAAGGGCGTGCCGTCGTAGTAGGCGGGGAACTTGGTGTCGGACTGCAGGTTCTCGTCGTAGTGGTAGACCGGCGCCCCCATCGCCGTGCGGCCGCCCGGCGTCGGCGGGCAGAACTGCGGGAACTCGTTCCAGGTCGCGCAGTCATTGGGGTACCACAGCAGCGGCGAGGTCATCGGGGGCAGGTTCCGCAGCCCCGTGTTGTTGGGGGAGTCGTTGACGAGGTTGTCGCAGTCGAACGGCGGGCCGGTGGTGCCGGTCGCGAAGTCGTAGTCGAAGTACGGCTTCTTGTTGGCCTGGCAGTACGGCCAGCCGTGGTTCTCCGGGCCGCGGATCTGGTTGAGCCGCTCGAACGCCTCGGGGCCCTGCGTCGGGCTGTCCTCGTTGGCGTCCGGGCCGACGACGCCCATGTAGACCCAGCCGGTCTTCTTGTCGACGTCGAACCGGAACGGGTTGCGCTCGCCCATCGTGTAGATCTCGGGCTTGGTCTTCTCGGTGCCCGGCGGGAACAGGTTGCCCTCGGGGATCGAGTACGACCCGTCCTCGTTGACCTTGATCCGCAGGATCTTGCCGCGCAGGTCGTTGGTGTTGGCGGCGTGGCCCTGGTCGTCGTAGTCGCCGCGCCCGGGCCGCTCGTCGATCGGCGCGTACCCGTTGGACTGCCACGGGTTGATGTTGTCGCCGGTGGACAGGTACAGGTTGCCCTCGGCGTCGAAGCCGATGTCGCCGCCGACGTGGCAGCACAGGCGCCGCTGCGTCGGAACGTGCAGGATCTTCTGCTCGGTGCTCAGGTCGAGCTTGTCGCCCACCAGCTTGGCCCGGGACAGGACGTTCTCGGGCGTGGTCCCGGCGGGGGAGTAGTAGAAGTAGACCCAGCCGTTCTCCTTGAAGTTCGGGTCGAGCTCGACGCCCTGGAGGCCGTCCTCCTCGCCGGTGTAGACGTCGATGGTGGCGGCCATCGTGACCTCGCCGGTCCGCTGGTCGAACAGGCGGAACTCGCCGCGCCGGCTCGTCATCAGGACGCGCCCGTCCGGCAGCACCGCCAGGTCCATCGGCTCGCCGACGTCCTTGGTGAGCAGCGTGGTCTGGAAGTTCTTCCACACGGTCGCGCCGCAGTCGGACTCGATCACGCCCGCCGCGGTCTGGATGCCGCCCAGCAGGTGCTTGCGGAACTCGGCGTCCTCGTAGGCGGAGGCCACGGTGCCCAGGCCGGAGTACCACGACCGTCCCTGGCGCACCTCGCCGCACCAGCTGATCGGGTGGTCGTAGCCCATCGCGCCGTCGCCCGGGCTGTAGGACTTCTCGTCCACCCCGGCCAGGACGTGGAGGCTGCCGCGCACGTTGGCGGTGTAGTTGTAGAACACGTCGTTGTGCTTGACGCGGCGCGGCAGGTCCTTGGTGGACGGGTGCGCCGGGTCGTACACGAGCAGCTCGCCCTCCTGCGCGGCGGGCCTGGACGACTTGGTGCGCGCGCCGATCGTGGCGCCGTACCACTCCCAGTCGGGCTCGGCGTCGGCCGCGGTGTTGAGCGCCACCAGGCCGCCGCCGCGTTCGACGAAGCCCTGCAGCGCCTGCTGCTGGTCGTCGTTCAGCACGTCGCCGGTCACCGACAGGAACACCACCGCCTTGTACTGGGCGAGGTTCTCCTCGGTGAACAGGCCGGAGTCCTCGGTGGTGTCGACGGCGAAGTCGTTCTGTTCGCCGAGCTCCCGGATGGCGGCGATGCCGGCGGGGATGGAGTCCACGCGTTCCCCGGCCGTCTTGGAGAACACCAGCACCCGGTAGGAGGCGGCGGCCTTCGAGCGGACGGTCTCAGCCCTCGCCGCCCTCGGCGCCGCGACCAGCATGGACAGTAGGAGCATCAAGGAGGTGGACAGGAGCAATAGTCGGCTTTGTCTCCAAGGCACGACGTCCCTCCCCTGGACGTGTGAGCCCCGCGCCCTCCCCCGTCCCGGTCGGGGCAGCGTTGATCAGTGGCCTCCTGGATGCTAGATGACTTTGCCCTGGTCGCCTAGATCTTTCGTCTGTACGATCAATGACTTTTTCCTGAAAGAGGCAAAAGATCTGAGTGGCGATCGAGCGAGTGGTATGCCCATCTAGCTGGCCTGGTGTCCGAATTTGACGGCGGGAGCGCCGGTTGTGGCCACATCCGGTCGCGGCCCGTCGCTCTGACGCGGCACGCCGCTCGCGGTGTCGATCAGAGGAGTGTTGACCGACTTTCGCCATTGACGGGACAAACAAGCGCTGTAACAGTGCAAAGCAGGTCTCCATCCCACCAGACCGAGGAGGATCCGTGGCTCCCGATCGCCGCCGAGCTGTCCGCCGGTTCATCGGCCTCACCTTCACCGCCGCGCTGGTGTCGTCCGGGGTGGTCGCGCCCTCCGCCGCGGCGGCCGCCGCCCCCGCCGGTGCCGCCTCCGCGGAGGGGGGCGGCGGGTTCCATGCCTCCTGTCCCGCCCCCGACGCCCGTCCCACGGTCTGGATCCTCGACGAGCGCACCACCGTGCCCAGCCGCCAGGTCGCGGGCGGCTGCACCATCAACGACCTGATCGACGACGAGCGCACGTGGGCGAGCAAGGGCGCGTTCCTGCGTCACCTGTCCGCCGTGACCGCTCGCCTGCGCAGGGCGGGCCTGCTCAGCGGCAAGGAGCAGGGCCGGCTGTTCGCCGCCGCGGGCCGCTCCGGCATCGGCAGGGGCAGCGGCTACACGACCATCTTCGACGGCACCGCCGAGTCGCTGTCGCGGTGGATCCAGGCGCCCAGCGGCTCGTTCACCCTCCAGCCCGACGGGACGATCCGCAGCGTCGACGGTCTCGGCATGCTGTGGTACGCGGGCAAGGAGTACGCCGACTTCTCGTTGCGGCTGCAGTTCCGCGATGCCCGCACCGACGGCGGCTCCTCCAACAGCGGCGTGTTGGTCCGCTTCCCCGACCCGCGCACCCCGCTGGAGCAGCGTCCGCCGGACAGCTGCGGCACGATCGGCGCGGCCCGCACCTCCCCGGCCTGGGTGGCGATCTACTGCGGCCACGAGATCCAGATCTACGACGGCGCGACCGGCGAGCCGCAGAAGACCGGCTCGATCTACAACTTCGCCGCGCTCGGCCTGGACCAGGCCCGTCCCACGCCCGCCGGAACCTGGAACGACCTCGAGATCCGCGTCCGGGGGCAGCACTACACGGTCATCCGCAACGGCGAAGTGATCAACGAGTTCGACAACACGCCCGGCAAGCAGTCCTCGCGCGAGGGCGACCCGCCCACCGACCTGCGCCAGTTCGCGAAGGGCTTCATCGGCGTGCAGAACCACGGCTCCCAGGACCAGATCGAGTTCCGCAACATCCGCGTCCGCGAGCTCCGCAAATGCTGAGCCGCTGATCCGGCGCCCGCACCGGCCGACGGCGGAGGCGATGCGTCCGCCGCCGGCCGGTGCCGTCAGAACGGGCGCGTTGGGCGGCATCGGCCCGTTCGCCCGCCGCGGGCCCGCCGGTCTGGAAACGCGGTTCATGGTCGAAAATGGAGACATCAGAACCGGCAGGCATTGCGCTTTCGTCCCGCACGCTCACTTGGTTTTCGTGACCAAGTTCCGGCATCCGGTGTTCAAGGGGGCACACCTGGAACGCATGGAGAAATCGTGTGGGACGTGTGCGCGGAATTCGAGTGCGAATTGGCCGAGTTCAACGGTTAGGCCGACCACGTGCACCTGCTGGTGGACTTCCCGTCAATGGTTGCACTGTCTCGGCTCGTCAACTCGCCGAAGGGGTGTCCTCCCGGCGGCTGCGACGGGAGTTCTCCGAGCCGGCCCGTCACTGCTAGCGGGCGAACAAGCTTGGTCGGCTCCTCTTTCGCCGGGGAGCGTGGGCCGAGCGCCGATCAGGCGTCCTGCGCCAGTGCATCGAACAGCAGGATCGCCTTGCCCCGCTACGCGGGAGGGGCCGCTTCACCCCCTCGGCCTGAAGGTCGGAGCACTGTGGACGAAGCCGGCGGCGCCGCACGGCGTCCGCACCGTCGGGGCTCGAGTTCTGGAGCGACCGCCGCGTCGCCGCCCGATCGCACGGCGACGCGGCGGTTCCCTGTGATGGGACTCGGCACGGAGTCATGACCGGCGGGACGAGTGGTCTTGGACACGTCCGCGCCGCGTCCGGACCGTGTCGCGGCGGCGGCCGACAGGGACTGACGTGCAGAAACACTGCCACGACACGCGGTCGGGGATGCCCAATCCCCGGCGGGCGGCCCCGCCGCGCGGGCGGACCGGCGCGCCGAGCGGAACGCGGATCGCGTTTGGACCGGAACGGCGGTCGCGGCGCTCTATGATGCTTGATCGCTGAGGAGATCAGGAGGGGGAGCCTTCACAATGGCCACCAAGGTCGTCATGGTGGACGACATCGACGGCTACGACGGTGAGGACGTCGCCAAGCGGGACTTCGAGGTCGCGGGCGCGAAGTTCACCATCGATCTGGGCGACGCGAACTACAAGCGTCTGCAGGAGGCGCTGGACATGCTCGCGCCCTTCCTGGAGAAGGCCACCGTCGTGAAGGCTGCCGGGCGCTCCCGCAAGAGCGCCGCCGACACCTCGCCCAAGCTGCGCGGCTACACCAACACCGACGTCCGCGAGTGGGCCAAGGAGAACGGCATCGAGGTCAGCGTCCGCGGCAAGATCTCGGACGAGGTGTACGAGCAGTTCATCGCGGCCCACCCCGACGCCAGGCCGGACGACGGCAAGGCCGCGGACGGCGCGTCCGGCGACGCCAAGGCCGACGGGCAGGCGGACGAGGCCAAGACCGACGCCGAGCAGGTCGCCCAGCCGGTGGGCTGAGCGGCGGCGCCCCCCGGATCCAGGCGGGCGCCATCTCGAACGGGTATCCCTGACGGTCGCGCGGGCGCGCCAAGGCAAGGGCACACCGAGAATGCCCGCCTCGGCGCGCCTGTGCGGTTGACGTTCACAGCTCGGCGCGGCGGCGGACCGACGCGCCGAGCACGGATCAAGCCATAAGCAGACGGCGCACGCAGGCCCGAACGCGTACAAGCGTCGGAACGGCAGCGCTGCCAGGACGGGTCGTATCGCGCATCTCAGACCCCGGCGGCCGGACGCGGCGCCCTAGGTCAGGCGGCCGCGGCCCGGGGTGTGCGCATCATCGCGATCACGAGCCGCGCGATGGCGGCCTCGACGAGCGCGGCCAGCGCCTTCGCGAGGATGGTGGCCAGAAGATCGGTCACGGGAGAACACCTCGGTCATCGACATACGGCATGACCGTTTTATCCCATTTGGAGCGTCCCGGTGCCGAATCGTGGGTGACCAGCAGGTGAACAGTCGGTAATACGCCTCGCGTCCGCCTGAGGCGGTGCCGTCAGTCGCCCCGCGTCCTAGCTCTGCCCGGTGCGCGCCGGTCCGGTCCGCTGCCGGCCGCGGGTCGCCCGCCGCGCGACGGCGACGCCGACCCCGATCGCCGCGGCGACGGGCCAGTCGACGAGGCCGAACACCGCCAGGGCGCCCAGCCCCGTGTAGTAGGCCAGCCGTCCGGGCGGCGGGAGCGACGAGGCCACGGCCTTCCCGGCGTCGACCACCTGATGCCCGCTCAGCCCCAGATGAGGCGTCGGCACCCGGACCCTGTGCACCGTCACGTGCGGCGTGACGACCGGGACCGGAACGGTGGTCTCCTTCTGCTCGTGCGTCCTTGCCGCACCCGTCCTCGTCGTTCTCGTCGTCGCCGGGGAGCGCCTCCGCGTGGCGGTGGCCGCCCGGGTCGGGCTCTGCGTCCCCTTCCGCTGCGTGGTGCGTCTGCGCGTTGTTCTGGTTTCGGCGACTGTCGCCATATCGGCCCCCGCACTGTCTCAACGTGATCCACGCGTCTGGAGGACGGGGCACGTGCCGCCCCGTCCTCGCGGTCGCATGTGGGTGTGCTGCTGTGGCTACCCCCCGGTCGCCGCCCAAACATCAGGGAATCGGCGATTCGTCCCGACCGTCCCTTGCCTCGACGTTCAGCCATTGCTTACGGCCTTTTGCCTGGTCAGCGGCTTGCCACCGGCGCGCCTCGGGTACGGCACGGCACGGTCGGGCGGCCCGCCGCCGGGCGCACGGCGAGATCTGTGCGGAGCGCGCGCCGTCGTGCCGGGAAAGGGAGGAGGAAGGCAGTGCTGATGCAGGTGTTCCAGGTGGTCAGTCTGGCCATGGGCGACTGGCAGCCCCGGCCCGCCATGCCGCCGCTGACGCGCCGGCAACACCGGGAACTGGCTCAGACGTTGCGGCGCCTGCCCTCCTGCTACCGCGACCGGCTGCCCCAGCCGACACTGCGCCGCGTCACCGACGCCGCGGCCGCCGGACGGTGGGAGAAGGCCGTCGAACTCCTGGTCTCGGCTCTGCACAGCCGCGCCGCGCGCGTGACCGCGGCCGAGCGCAACGAGCTGCGCGCCATCGTCACGGCCCTCGCCTTGCCGGCCGAACGCGTCGACGCCCTCCCCCTGCGCTGACCCCGCCGCTCAGGCAATACGAAGGCCACCGCCGAGCCAGGCGCAGTCCCTGTGCGAGGGGCTCGGCTCGGTTGTCGCCGAATATTCAGGGGCGCGGTCGCGGCGTCCGTCCAGCAACTTGACGTGAAGTGGCGAGGTCTGCGGGCCTTTGCTCGCCGTCCACATGACCAAAAGAGAAGCCGGTGTGCGGAGCTGGCCGACGAGCTGGCGTCGCGCGGCATGAGCGACGCGGTGCTGGCGCTGGCGTTGCGCGAGGCGGTGGCGGCGGGCCGCCTCCGGCTGTACGTGCGGATCGGCGAGCGGTCGGCGCCGTTCGAGGCGTCCGATGCATCGTCGATCATGTTGCGAAGCTGAGAAAGGCGGCTCCGCCCGGCGGGTGAGCCACGGGGCTCCTTGGGGCCTGCTGATCGGCGCGTTCGGGAATGGTTGCGGCGTCCGTCAGGGACTCGCCCATGCGGCGAGCCGTCCCGCAGGCCTCTTGTTCGCCGTCCATGTGACCAAGAGATGGAGCGGTGTACGGCGCGCGAGTGGGGCGGTCGGTGGCGTCGCGGCAAGTCCTCTGACCATCCCGCGATGGTGCCGCTTGGCGTGGTCAGCGGCGGGCGCAAGCGTGCGACGGGCGCGCACGTTTGGCCGATCACTCACCCCCCACGGGCTGCGCCTGCCCCGCAGAGTGTTCGCCAGGTGCCCGGCCGTCAGCTCTCTGAGAAGGTCGGGAAGCCTGCGGAGTGGTGCCGACCAGACTCCGATGCGCGCATTTTCCCGATCAGGTGCGGATGTGAGTCATGCGGCTCGACCTGGACGGCGCTGACGACCACTGGCCAACGCCCGCAGCCGTTCCAGGTGGGGCCTGGTCGAGCAGCTCTATGCCCGGAGGTGCACTGCTCGCCGGCCGAACCTGACTGGCGGCGATGAGAACGGCGTGTGTGCGCACGATCATGCCGTACCTCTATCGATCGTGCTCAGAGAAGTTGAGTCGATCAGACTCAACTCGCTTGACTGAGCGATGTCGGTCGGGCAGGCTGATCTTGCGGGGACGCAAAGTTATGTCTGTACGACTCAACTTGTCTGCGTCCGTTCCAGAGACAACGACGTGGCGACGCCGGAGGAAGTGCAGATGGGACGTGCGGTCGGTATCGACCTA
>NZ_BCQU01000111.1:0-21531 GCF_001552235.1 Actinomadura rubrobrunea NBRC 15275
CGCATACGCCATCGAAGACGCCAGACACGCGCACCCTCGCCCCATCCCGCCGCAGAGCCGCCTTCCAAGGCCGTAGAGAGCCGCTAAAAGGCCGTACGCCGCCACGAAGACGTCCTGGCAGGAACGGCGGATTGGCCAACGAACCTGACCAGCGCACCCGCCAGTACGCCGCCGGCACCCGGACAAGGCCAAACGCTCGGCCGATCGTGTCGCTGACTGAGCACCGTGCTCCGCGTGGCCCGCGATGGGCGGAGGTACTCGCAAGATCAGGGGCGGCCGGCAACGACAGCACGCGGTTCGCTGCTGCGAGGCACGCATTGTGCGCGTGGACATGCGCTGTGCAGCACGCCGAAGCCGTCCGTCTATGTCGCGGCCGCACCAGACTCGGTCGCGGCCGCACCAGACTCGCGGCCTCCCGCCCGCCAGCCGCGCCACCAGCCTGCCGCCGCGTTCTGGCGGCGCGCACAGCAGTTCTCTGCCTCCTGCGGGATCACCGTCCGGCGCGTGTCTCCGCTCGCGGCCGTGGTGTGCACCTGGCCGCCGGGATCGTGCTCTGGCTCACTCGCGCCTTCTGGCCGCAGATCGCCGGCAAGGTCGAGCCGACCAGCGCACGCTGCTGGACGATCGGGGTCTACGCCTCCGAGAGCGAACGTCGCGGTCTGGCCGGATGTCAGATGGCCATCACCGCGGCCTTCCAGCCGGCAGCGGCGTCGGCGACCTTTCAGGACTGCTAGGTGGGGCTTTCAGGACTGCTAGGCGGGGAGGGCGTAGCGGCCGTCGTCGAGGGGGTCGACGAGGCCGTCGGCGACGAGGGCGTCCAAGGCGCGTTCGCGTTGGACGGCGTCCGACCACACGGCGTCCAGGGCGGACTTGTCCACCGGGCCGTCGGCGTCGCGCAGGACGGCCAGCAGGCGGCCCCGGCACTGCCGGTCGGTGCCCGCGTACCTCTGGCCGCGCCGCGGCGGGCCGTCGTAGGCGGGACGGCCGGCGGCGTGCCAGGCGCAGGACGACAGCACCGGGCAGTCCACGCACCGCGGCGTGCGGGCCGTGCAGACCAGCGCGCCCAGCTCCATGACGGCCACGGACCAGCGCGCCGCGGTGGGGGCGTCGTCGGGCAGCAGGGACTCGGCCAGCCGGACCTCGGCGGCGGTCTGCGAACGCGGCGGATACTCCTCGCCGGACACCAGGCGGGCCAGCACCCGCCGGACGTTGGTGTCGAGGACGGCGTGCCGCTGCCGGAACGCGAAGCTCGCCACGGCGGCGGCGGTGTAGGCGCCGATGCCGGGCAGCGCCAGCAGCTCCTCGTGCGAGGAGGGCACGCGGCCGCCGTGCCGTTCGACGATCACCCGGGCGGCCTCGTGCAGGCGCAGCGCGCGGCGCGGATACCCCAGGCGGCCCCAGGCGCGCACCGCCTCACCGGACGGCTCGGCCGCCAGCGCCGCCGGTTCGGGCCAGCGGGCCATCCACTCCCGCCAGACCGGCAGCACGCGGGCCACCGGCGTCTGCTGCAGCATGATCTCGCTGACCAGGACGCCCCACGGGGTGGCGTCCGGCGCGCGCCACGGCAGGTCCCGGGCGTTGGCGGCATACCAGTCGAGGATCGCCTCGGTGACGGTCGGCTTCATGACGACTGGCCATTGTGGCACGGCGGGTCGCCGGTCCCTCGAAGATCGACCATGCATACTGTCCGCATGGGCGCTGACACCGGACGTGACGACGGTGCGGTCGACCGGTACTGGCGGCGGCGGGCCACCGTCCTCGCCGCCGTGCTCGGCGTCCTGGTGGCGCTGGTCTACGGCTGCGGCGACGACGAGGAGACCACGGCCGACGGCCCCACCGACGCGCCCACCGTCCCCGCTGTGACGCCGACCGTCACGGTGACGAAGCGCGTCCGGGCCTCGCCCACCCGGCGCGGCGGCGCCTGCGCCAAGGAGGACCTGGTGCTCGGCCTGGCCATGACCAGGGACGTCTTCGTCGGCGCGCAGCGGCCGCGGTTCATCGCGACCATCGTCAACGTCGGGCCGGGCGCGTGCACCTACGACGGCGACCTCGACGTGCGGGTGACGTCCGGGCCCGACCGGATCTGGTCGTCCGGCCGGTGCGCCCGCGGCGCCTCCGGGCGTTTGACGCTGCTGCGCGGCGTCCCCCACGTCGTGACGGTGACCTGGGACCGCAGGCGCAGCCCGGACGACTGCCGGGCCAGGGGACTGCCCGCGCGGCCCGGCACGTACATCGCCACCGCGCGGTCCGGCGACCTCAAGCCCGCCAGGCGCGTGTTCCATCTGCGGTGAGCGGACGATCCGGCCGTCTCGGGGGCGGTCGGAATCCGCGGTCAGACGTAGCGTTCCAGAATCGACGACTCGGCCAGGCGGGACAGGCCCTCGCGGACGCTGCGCGCGCGGGACTCGCCGACGCCGCCGACGGCCTGCAGGTCGTCGATGCTGGCCGCCAGCAGCTTCTGCAGGCCGCCGAAGTGCTCGACCAGGCGCTCGACGACCAGGCTGGGCAGCCGCGGCACCTTCGCCAGCAGCCGGTACCCCTTGGGGCTGACCGGCAGGTCGAGGGCGTCCGGGCCGGTGAAGCCCATCACCTCGGCCACCGTGGACAGGTCGAGCAGCTCGTTGGCCGACAGCCGGTCCAGCGCGGTCAGCACGGCGTCCACGCCGCGCGCCCGGGCGGTGTCGGACGGGTAGTCCCGCACGATCAGCTCGCGGTCGACGTCCACCCCGGACACCAGCTCGTCCAGCTGCAGCGACAGCAGCCGGCCGTCGGTGCCGAGCTCGACCACGTATCCCTCGATCTCGTCGGCGATGCGGCGGACCATCTCCAGGCGCTGCACGACCGCGCTGACGTCGCGCACCGTGACCAGGTCCTCGATCTCCAGCGCCGACAGCGTGCCGGACACCTCGTCCAGCCGCAGCTTGTAGCGCTCGAGGGTGGCCAGCGCCTGGTTGGCCTTCGACAGGATCGCGGCCGAGTCCTCCAGCACGTAGCGGGTGCCGTCGAGGTACAGGGCGATGATGTGCATCGACTGGCTGACCGAGATGACCGGGTGGCCGGTCTGCCGGGCGACGCGTTCGGCGGTCCGGTGCCGGGTGCCCGACTCCTCGGTGGGGATCGTCGAGTCGGGGACCAGATGCACGGCGGCGCGCACGATCCGCGTGTGCGTGTTGTCGAGGACGATCGCCCCGTCCATCTTGGCCAGCTCGCGCAGCCGGGTGGCGGAGAACTCCACGTCGAGCTCGAACCCGCCGGTGCACAGTTCCTCGACGAGCTTGTCGTAGCCGAGGACGATCAGGGCTCCGGTGTGCCCCCGCAGGATGCGCTCCAGCCCGTCGCGTATCGCGGTGCCCGGGGCTACCGCGGCGAGCGTGGCGCGGCGTCGTTCGTCATGACTTTTGTCGTGTGTTGGCACCTGGCCCCCGGAGTTCTGGTCGGCGTCAGTTGTCATCGAGGAACCCGCGGACGGTTCCCCCTGGTCTGTTGTCCCCCTCCGTCTGGAGGGCGATGCCTCCCGTCGCGCCGTACTGGCGGCCGCGGGCTGGCCCTGCTTCGCCGACCCCGGGCCGCCGCGTCGCGGTCCTCCGGTGGTCTCCACAGGCCGTCGCCGCCGGTGCGGCGGCCCTGGAGATATTACGCGGCTCCTGACGTCCCGGTCATGCCCCCCTGAATGATCGTTGCCGAGGTCAGGGGGCGGTGAAGGCGACCTGGAGGGCCTGGGTGAGGCTGTCGACCTCCATCACCTTCATGCCCTCGTAGCTGGTCAGCTGCGGATCGGCCCGCTTGAGCGGGGTGCCGTCGCCCAGCTCCAGGGAGCCGCGGGGCACCACCGCGTACTTGAAGCCGAGCCGGGCCGCCTCGGCCAGGCGCCGCTGGACGCCGGGCACGACCCGCACCTCTCCGGCCAGGCCGACCTCGCCGAGCGCGATGAGCTGGGCCGACAGCGGCTGGTCGACGGTGGACCCGGCCACCGCCAGGGCCAGCGCCAGGTCGACGGAGGTCTCGCTGAGCCGGACGCCGCCGACCGTGGAGACGTACACGTCCTTCTCGTGCATGGAGATCTTGCAGCGCTGCGCCAGCACCGCCAGCACCATCGCCACCCGGGAGGAGTCCAGGCCGGACGACGCGCGGCGCGGCGACGGCAGGAAGGACTTGGCGACCAGCGCCTGCACCTCGGCGACCAGCGGGCGGCGGCCCTCCAGCGTGACCGTGACGCAGGTGCCGGGGACGGGCTCGTCGCGGCGGGTCAAGAACAGGCCGCTGGGGTCGGGCAGCCCGACGATGCCGACCTCGGACAGGTCGAAGCAGCCCAGCTCGTCGGTGGGGCCGTAGCGGTTCTTCACCGCGCGGATCATCCGCAGCCGGCTGTGCCGGTCGCCCTCGAAGTACAGCACCACGTCCACCAGGTGCTCCAGCAGCCGGGGCCCGGCGATCGCGCCCTCCTTGGTGACGTGGCCGACCAGCACCGCGGTCATGCCGCGTTCCTTGGCCACCCGGATCAGGTTGGCGGTGACCTCGCGGATCTGGGTGACGCCGCCGGGCGTGCCGTCCACCTCGGCGCTGCCGATGGTCTGGATGGAGTCGACGACCAGCAGCGCGGGCTCCACGTCCTCGATGTGGCCGAGCACCGCCGACAGCTCGGTCTCCGCGGCGAGGTAGAGGTCGTCGGTGACGGCGCCGACGCGGTCGGCGCGCAGCCGCACCTGCTCGGCGGACTCCTCTCCCGTGACGTACAGCACGGGCGTGCGGCCCTCTTCGGACTTGGCGGCGAGCGCGGCGACCTCCAGCAGCAGCGTGGACTTGCCGATGCCGGGCTCCCCGGCGAGCAGCAGCACGGCTCCGGGCACCATGCCGCCGCCGAGGACGCGGTCGAGCTCGTCCAGGCCGGTGGGGCGGGTCCGCGCGGTCCGCACGTCCACCTGGCCGATGGGGCGGGCGGGCGCGGTGACGGGTCCGGCGGCCACCACCCGCGGCGGCGCGGCCGTGCCCGCCTCGCCGACCGAGCCCCACGTCTGGCATTCGCCGCAGCGCCCCACCCACTTCGACGTCTGCCAGCCGCACTCCGAGCAGCGGTACGCCGCCTTCGCGGTCTTCGCCTTCGCCATGGCTTGAAACAGTACGGGCCGCCGCCGACAGTGCGCCCCCAGCGTCGCCCACTGGTCAAAATCATGTAGCGCTTCGTCATCGGATAGTGACTCTGCGTATCGAGATCACGTATGGTCGGTGCCGATCGTGCGCTTCGGGACGAAGGCCGCGTGGCACTCGGCGGCCGAGCGGGAGGACCGGTGGTCATGCGCGGGAAGCGGATACTGGGCGTCGGAGCGTTCGCGGCGACCTTGGCGGCGGGGACGCCCGCGGCGGTCGCGCACTCCGTCCAGGCGCGGGCGGGCGTACGGTACGTGGCCCTCGGCGACTCCTTCACCGCCGGACCGGGGATCCCGAAGCAGCACGGAAAGCCCGCCGGATGCCGGCGCTCCAACCGCAACTACCCGTCGCTCGTCGCCGCGCAGCTGAAAATGCGGCTCACCGACGTCAGCTGCACCGGCGCCCGCATCCGCCATCTGACCGAGTCGCAGCGCACGTCGTCGGGCACCAACCCGCCGCAGCTCAACGCGCTCAGACGCGACACCACCCTGGTCACCGTGGGGATCGGCGGCAACGACATCGGATTCGGCGAGATCGCGCTCAAGTGCGGCGTCCTCAGCGTCACCAGCCCCAACGGCGCGCCGTGCGCCACCCGGTACGCCGACACGTTCAACGAGCGGCCCGACCGGATCCGCCCGCTGATCGGCGACATGCTGCGCCGCATCCGCGCCCGGGCCCCGCGCGCCCGCGTGCTGGTCGTCGGCTACCTGCGGCTGCTGCCGGAGAAGCGGGGCTGCTGGCCCGCGGTCCCGGTCGCCCAGGGCGACCTGGCCTTCCTGGACGCCCTGGAGCGCGATCTGAACCGGGTGCTGGCCGAGCAGGCGCGCGCCCACGGCGCGATGTTCGTCGACGCCTACCGGGGCGGCGAGGGGCACGACATGTGCGCCCCCGCCCAGCGCAGGTGGGTCGAGGGCGTCCTGTCGGCCAAGAACGCCGCCCCCATCCACCCCAACGCGGCGGGCATGCGCGAGGTCGCCGACCGCGTGGTGCGCACGCTCGCCCGGCTCGAGCAGGTCTGACCCGGGACGCCGCGCGGCTCAGGCGGCCGCGGCGGTGCGGGCGCGTCCGATCAGGTCGGCCAGATGGCCGGAGACCACGTCCGGGCGTTCGAACATCGCCATGTGCCCGGTGGCGGGGAGGACCTCCAGACGGGCGGACGGGACGCAACCGGCGATCTTGAGGCTGTGCTCGACCGGGGTGAGCCGGTCGTTCTCCGCGCCGATGACCAGGGTGTCGGCGGGGGCCAGGGTGGCGCACTCGCTGATCACCTCGGTGCTGATCATGGAGTGCAGGAAGTCGAACAGGGCGTCCATGCGGGTCTCGGCGAGCATCTGCTCGCTGAACTCGATCGCGGCGGGGCTGGCGTCCGGGCCGAACGCGATGAGGTCCTCGATCAGCATGGAGCCGTCGCGGCCCAGATGGCGCACCTTCTCGATGAGGGCCGCGCTCGCGCCGGCGGCGCGCAGGGCGGGCGGGATCACCCGCTGCGTGGTGCGGGCCAGGATGCCGGGCAGGCCCAGCGGGGCCTCGCCCAGGGAGCCGGACGACGTGCACACCAGGGCGACGCCCACCACCGTGCTGCCGATCCGGTCGGGGTACTCGTCGGCGTACCGCATGATCGTCATGCCGCCCATGGAGTGGCCGACCAGGACGACCGGGGTCCCGGCGGGGACGGTCTGGTCGATGACGGCGGCCAGGTCGTGCGCCAGGCGGGGCAGCCCGTAGCCGTCGCGGTCGCCGCCGTCGGAGCGGCCGTGGCCGCGCTGGTCCCAGAACACCAGGCGGGCCTGCCCGCGCAGGGCCTTGCGCTGGAAGTGCCAGGAGTCCTGGGTGAGCGTCCAGCCGTGGCAGAACACCACGGCCAGGTCGGTGCGGTCCTCGCCGTCGATCTCGGCGTACAGGCGCGTGCCGTCGTCGGCGCGCACCGGCACCGGGCGGCCGCGCAGGGAGCCGAACGGCTCCGCGGCGTACGGGTCGGGGCGCAGACGCAGGCGGCGGACGGCGCGGCGCTGGGCGGCCCACCCGACGCCGGCGGCACCCGCGGTCAGCGCGGTGGCGGTGAGGATGGCGCGGCTCGTCCGTGCGGCACGGCCCATTCGGGTCCCCTCCCGTCAAGGTGGCGGATGGCGGTTGAATTGTCATATACGCGCCCATCTGCGGCCAGACCCGCGGAGCGTTTGTGACCAACCAGTCAGTAACCGGGGTGCGCCGGCACCGGCGTCACCGCCCCGGCGCCCTCAGGGGCACCGCCACCACAGGTTGACGGCGTAGTCCACCTCGCAGCCCTCGTGCTCGCGCAGGAACTCCTCGGCCAGCTCGGCGGGGAACTCGATGCGCAGCACCGCGGCAAGGTCCGCGCGGCTGGCGAACGACCAGCGGATCATCAGCGGCTCGCGCGCGAAGCCCTGCCGGGCCCAGAACCGCTCCACCGCGTCCGGGTCGTAGGAGGGCAGGCCGCGCCGGAACCAGCGGCCGAACGTGGAGCGGGTGGCGTCGTTGTCGATGATGAAGATCGCGCCGCCGCGCCGGACCACCCGCGACAGCTCGGCCAGGCCCGGCTCGCAGCCGGGGCCGAAGAAGTACGCCCAGCGGACGTGCACGACGTCCACCGAGGCGTCCGGGAGCGGGATCGCCTGGGCGGCGCCCACGCGGACCGACACGTTCGGATGGTCGCGCACCCGCCGCCGGGCCGCGGCGGCCAGCGCCGAATGCGGCTCCACCCCGATGACCCGCGCCGCCTCGCGGGCGAACCGCGGCAGGTGGAACCCGGTGCCGCAGCCCAGGTCGAGCACCGTCGCCCCGGCCCACGGCCGGATCGCCCACATCGCCGACTCCAGCGTCCCGTCGGGGTCGACGGCCCGGTTCTCGATCTCGTAGACCTGGGGAGAATTCCAGATGTTGGGGCTGGGCACGGCGCCCGGCGCGATCTCGACCACGAGGACAGAGCGTAGTCATCCGGCCCCGCGCCAAATAAGATCACCTGGGTCGGAGGGTAACTTCGGGCGTCCGGGCGCATAGGCTTTGCGTTGCGTGAGCGCCGTCGGCGGAGCGGGCCGCTCCGGTCCGTGCGGCGCGGCGCACGACGGACACAGCCGCACCACACTGCCGAGCGATCATTATGGCGAGGGAGCCTTGACTCCGCAGCACAACGGCGCCGTTCCGCCCGCGATTCGCGTGCCGGACGCGCCGATCACGCTGTCCACCGCGTCGGTCTACCCGGAGAAGGTGCCCAGCGCCTTCGAGATTGCCGCGCTGCTGGGGTACGACGGCGTGGAGATCATGGTGTCCACGGACGCGTCCTCGCAGGACCTCAACGTGCTGCGCCGTCTGTCGGACTACCACCAGGTCCCCATCCGGTCGATCCACGCCCCGTGCCTGCTGCTCACGCAGCGGGTGTGGGGGCGCGAGCCGTGGGGGAAGCTGATGCGGTCCAAGGAGGTGGCCGAGGCCCTGGGCGCCGACGTGGTCGTCGTCCACCCGCCGTTCCGCTGGCAGCGGGAGTACGCGCGCGAGTTCGTCCAAGGGCTCGCCCGCATGCAGGAGGAGACGGACGTCCTGTTCGCGGTGGAGAACATGTTCCCGCTGAAGGCGCGGGGCGCCGAGGCGGGCATGTACGCGCCCGACTGGAACCCGGTCGGCCAGGACTACCCGCACGTCACGCTGGACCTGTCGCACACCGCCGTGTCCGGCTCGGACGCGATGGACATGGCGGAGCAGCTCGGCGACCGGCTGCGCCACGTCCACCTCGCCGACGGCGTGGGCATCACCAACAAGGACGAGCACCTGGTGCCGGGGCGCGGGAACCAGCCGTGCGGACCGTTCCTTGAGCGGCTCGCCGACACCGGCTACCGCGGCCACATCGTGCTGGAGGTCAACACGCGCCGCGCCAGCAGCCGCACCGAGCGCATGGAGGACCTGGCCGAGGCGCTGGCCTTCGCCCGCCTGCACCTGGCGGCCGCCGCGTCCATGGACGACAAGGCGCGCACCTGGGAGGTCACCCCGGGCGGTGAGATCTCCCAGCGGGGAGCGCGATGACCGATGTCGCGCGGCCCCGGCGCGACTCCGGCGAGGGGACGCGCCGGCGCGCGAAGCGCGGCCCCGGGCGGCGGCCCGGGCCGACGGCGACGCGGGAGGAGATCCTCAACGCGGCGCGCACGATGTTCGCCGAGAAGGGGTACGACGCCACGTCTCTGCGGTCGATCGCCCGGGCGGCGGGGGTCGACCCGGCGCTGGTGCACCACTACTTCGGCAACAAGGAGGGGGTCTTCACCGCGGCCATGCGGTTCCCGGTGGACCCCACCGAGCTCCTGCCGCGCGTCATGGCGGCACCCAAGGAGCGGATCGGCGAGACGCTGGTCCGCACGTTCCTGTCGGTCTGGGAGGACGAGACGCGGCGCGCCCCGATCCTGGCGCTGCTGCGCTCGGCGATGACCAACGAGCGGGCCGCGGTGACGCTGCGGGAGTTCCTGACGACGGCCCTGCTGGAGCGGGCGTCCGAGCTGCGGGGCACCCCGAAGCTGCGAGTGAACGCGGCGGCGGGCCAGATGATCGGCGTGATGTTCCTGCGGTTCGTGCTGCGGATCGAGCCCATCGCATCGGCGTCGACTGAAGAGCTGGTGGAGCTGCTGGCGCCCACGATCCAGCGGTACTTCGACGAGCCCGGCGGAACCGACGGCGGCGACAAGACCGCCGCCCCCGGCGAAAACAACGGACACCGCTGACCCGCGCGCGGTGTCCTTGGGCCGTTTCGGCCGCGCGTTCGCCGCGTGATGGGCCCTGCTGCCCCTATAGCCCGCGTGACGGTCTTGCGTGCGGTCTTGCTGCTTGTACTGCGGGTCGAGCCCATGGCCTGGGACGACCGAGGAGTCGGCGCAGCTGTCGACGCCACTGGCCAGCGGCATTTCGACGGGGCCGGCGGATCCGGTGGTGTCGGCAAGGCTGCGCCGCGCCCGGCGAGAGCAACGGACACCGCTGACCCGGGCGGTGTTTTTGGGCTGCTCCGTTAGCGGGATCGCGACACAACGGCTTCTCCTGCCCCCCGTGGCCCATGTGACGTCGGCGGCGCCGCTGTGCCTGGCGAAGCCCAACGGACACCGTTGCGGCCCCTTGATGGCGCCTTGAGTCCCCTTGTCACCTGCGTCGGCGCGTGAGGACGCCTTGACCCTGGCTCGAGCGCGGACTTAAATTCAACACATGATGAGTTCTTCTGCTCCGGCGGTCCGCGTTGCGGACCTGTGCGTGGAGCGCGGCGGCCGGCAGGTGCTGCACGACGTGACGTTCGAGGTGCCGCGCGGTTCGATCGTCGGACTGATGGGGCCGAGCGGCTGCGGCAAGACGACGCTGATGCGGGCCATCGTGGGCGTGCAGATCGTCAAGAGCGGGACGGTGACCGTGCTGGGCGAGCCCGCGGGCAGCCCTTCCCTGCGCCGCCGCGTCGGCTACGCCACCCAGGCGCCCGCCGTGTACGACGACCTCAGCGTGACCGAGAACCTGCGCTACTTCGCCGCGGTGCTCGGCGCCCCGCGGACGGACGTGGACCGCGTCGCCGCCGAGGTGGGCCTGGAAGCCCAGCGCGACCAGCTCGTCTCCACCCTGTCGGGCGGGCAGCTCGGCCGCGTCAACCTGGCCGTCGCGCTGCTCGGCGCCCCCGAGCTGCTGGTGCTGGACGAGCCGACCGTCGGCCTGGACCCGCTGCTGCGCCAGGAGCTGTGGACGCTGTTCCGGCGGCTGGCCGAGCGCGGTGTCACGCTGATCGTCTCCAGCCACGTCATGGACGAGGCGGGCCGCGCCGACCGGCTGCTGCTGATGCGCGAGGGCCGGATCCTGGCCGACGGCACGCCGCGCGAGCTGCGCGCCGCCAGCGGCGCCGACGACCTGGAGGAGACGTTCCTGCACCTGATCAGCGAGCGGGAGGAGGCCCGGACGTCATGAGCCTCGCGATCACCCTGGCCACCACGCGGCGGATCCTGGCGCAGCTGCGGCACGACCACCGCACCATCGCGATGATGGTGGGCGTCCCGAGCCTGCTGATGATCCTGCTGCGGTACGTGTTCGACCGGCCGGAGGTCTTCGACCGGGTCGGGCCCATGCTGCTCGGGCTGTTCCCGTTCGTGATCATGTTCATCGTCACCAGCGTGGGCACGCTGCGCGAACGCGCCGGCGGCACCCTGGAGCGGCTGATGACCATGCCGATGGGCCGCCTGGACCTGCTGGTCGGCTACGCGCTGGCGTTCGGGCTGCTGGCGCTGGCGCAGGTGGGCGTGGTGCTGGCGATCTCGCTGACCTGGCTGGGCCTCGACCTGGCCGGACCGGGCTGGACGCTGCTGCTGGTGGCGGTGCTGGACGCGCTGCTCGGCATGGCGCTGGGGCTGTTCGCCAGCGCGTTCGCCCGCACCGAGTTCCAGGCGGTGCAGTTCATGCCCGCGTTCGTGCTGCCGCAGGCGCTGCTGTGCGGGCTGATCATGCCGCGCGACCAGATGGCGTCCTGGCTGGAGGCGGTCTCCGACGTGCTGCCGCTGACGTACGCGGTGGACGCCATGCAGCGGGTGAGCCGGGAGCCGGACGTCGGCGGCGACCTGGTGCGCGACATCGTGATCATCGCGGTGTGCGCGGTGCTGGCCCTGCTGCTGGCCGCGGCCACGCTCCGCCGCCGCACTCCGTGACGTTCGCCACCGCGCCCGGCACCGACCTCGCGGTCTTTGACCGGCAGTGGACGTCATACGAGGTAAACCCTCATATTCGGGACGAGGCGCCTGCTAGTCTCCGGCGCCATGACCCCCGAAGACCACTCCGGTTCCCAGGCGCGCAGGCAGCACGGCGGCGACCGGTTCCCGCCCTCCGCCCCCGCCGGTCCGGAAGGGGCGCCGGGACGGGCGGCGGCCGAGCCCGGAGCCGCTCAGCGCGGGCCGCACGGTCCCGACGGGCCGCAAGGCCCGGACGACGGGCTCCCCTTGGGCGAGGGGCTCGGGAGCGGCGACGGACGGCGGCGCAAGAAGCGCTGGCCGCGGGTGCTGGCGGGCGTGGTGGTGTTCGTCCTGCTGGCCGCGGGCGGGGTCGCCGGGCTGGTGTGGCAGCGCCAGTCGTCCTACAACAGCAACATCGATCGGGTGCCCGGGGTGATGCCCACCGGCAAGCGCCCCGGCCCCAACGTGACCGGCACCGAGAACTGGCTGCTGGTCGGCTCCGACAGCCGCGCCGAGATGGCCACGACCGGCGAGGGCCGCGGGGTGTGGAAGCCGGGGCAGCAGCGGTCCGACACGATCATGCTGCTGCACCTGCCCGCCGACCGCCGCAAGGCGTACATCATCTCCTTCCCCCGCGACCTGTGGGTGGACATCGCCGACTACGGCCCCCAGAAGATCAACGCGGCCTTCTCGTTCGGCGGCCCGCCGCTGCTGATCCAGACCGTGGAGAACCTCACGGGCATCCGCATCGACCACTACGGCGCCATCGACTTCGAGGGCTTCAAGGCGATGACCGACGCGCTCGGCGGCGTGGAGGTCACCATCGCGCAGAGCGTCTACGACCCGGCGCGCAAGGTGCACTGGCAGGCCGGCCGGCAGAAGCTGGACGGCGAGAAGGCCCTGCTGTTCGTCCGGCAGCGGTACAACCTGCCGAACGGCGACTTCGACCGGATCAAGCGGCAGCAGGCGTTCCTGCGCGCGCTCGCCGAGAAGGCCGCCGACAGCGGGACGATCACCAACCCGCTCAAGCTCGACCGGTTCCTCACCGCGTTCACCAAGTCGATCAGCGTCGACGACGAGGTGTCCGCGGGGGACCTGCGGTCGCTGGCGCTCAGCCTGCGCGGCGTGCGCCCCTCCGACGTGGTGTTCATGACCGTCCCCAACAAGGGCAGCGCGATGCGCGGCAAGCAGAGCGTGGTTCTGCTGGACAAGGCCAAGGGGCGCGCGCTGTTCGAAGCCGTGCGGACGGCGAAGATGGACGAGTACGTCCGGCGGTACGGCGGGGTCAACAAGACCGGAACGGTGTCGTGATCGTCGCTTCTTCCTGGGGCGTTACCCTGGGAACTCCGGGACAGCGGACAGTGTCGTCCCGCCGGAGAAGGGGTCGTCAGTGCTTCGTCAGGCTCTCCTCGCCGCTTCCCGCAGCGGCGGCGTCCGCACATTCGTAGAGAGCGCTCCGTTCACCCGCGACGTGGTGCGCCGGTTCATCGCCGGCGAGACCGTCGACGACGCGTTGCGCGTCACCCGGGACCTGACCGGCCGAGGGCTGGCGGTCACCCTGGACGTGCTCGGGGAGGACGTCCTCGACAAGGGGCAGGCCGAGGCGACCGTCAAGCACTACGTCGAGCTGCTGGGGCGGCTGGCCGAGCTCGGGCTGGGCGACCGGGCCGAGGTGTCGCTGAAGCTGACCGCGGTGGGCCAGGCCCTGGACGAGGACCTGGCGCTGGAGAACGCCCGCCGCGTGTGCGCCGCCGCCCGCTCGGCCGGAACGACGGTGACCCTCGACATGGAGGACCACACCACCGTCGAGTCCACCCTGCGCATCCTGAAGGAGCTGCGGCGCGACCACCCGAGCACCGGGGCGGTCATCCAGTCGTACCTGCGCCGCGCCGAGGAGTACTGCGCCGAGCTGGCGTACGAGGGGTCGCGGGTGCGGCTGTGCAAGGGCGCCTACGCCGCCCCCGAGCACGTCGCCTTCACCGGCAAGGCCGACATCGACAAGTCGTACGTGCGGTGCATGCGCGTGCTGATGAGCGGCAAGGGCTACCCGATGCTGGCCACGCACGACCCCCGGCTGATCAACATCGCCGGGACGTTCGCCCTGGTCAACGACCGCGCCCCGGGCAGCTACGAGTACCAGATGCTGTACGGGATCCGGCCGCAGGAGCAGCGGCGGCTGGCCGCCGAGGGCGAGCGGGTGCGCGTGTACGTCGCCTACGGCGCCGAGTGGTACGGCTACTTCATGCGGCGGCTGGCCGAAAAGCCCGCCAATCTGCGCTTCTTCCTGCGCTCGATGGCGACGCGGTCCTAGCCCGGCCGATCCGCGCACCCGGCCGCCGGGCCGGTCGGTAGTCTGGCGTGGTCGAGCGAAATCCCACGTCATGACCCACGTCAAGGTGCGCACATGATCGCGATTCTGGGTGCCGGGAAGATGGGCGAGGCGCTGCTGTCCGGGGTGCTGCGCGCCGGCCGCCGCCCGGCCGAGCTGATGGCCACCGTCCGCCGCGAGGAGCGCGGGGCGCTGCTGCGCGAGCGGTACGGCGTCGAGATCGTCACCAACGTGGAGGCCGCCCGGACGGCGAGCACCCTGGTGCTGGCGGTCAAACCGCAGGACATGGGGACGCTGCTGGACGAGATCGCCCCGCACGTGCCGTCCGGTCGACTGGTGATCTCCATGGCGGCGGGCATCACCACCGGGTTCGTCGAGGAGCGGCTGCCCGCCGGCGTGCCCGTGGTGCGGGTGATGTCCAACACGCCGGTGCTGGTGGACCAGGCGATGAGCGTGATCTCGCCGGGCTCGCACGCCGGCGAGGAGCACCTGAAGCTGGCCGAGGAGCTGCTCAGCCCGGTCGGGAAGGTGCTGCGCATCCCCGAGTCGCTGCAGGACGCGGCGACCGCGCTGTCCGGCAGCGGACCGGCGTACTTCTACTACCTGGTCGAGGCCATGGTGGACGCGGGCATCCTGCTCGGCATGCCGCGCGCGGCGGCGCTGGAGATGGTGA
Organism: Actinomadura rubrobrunea NBRC 15275; assembly: GCF_001552235.1. NCBI lineage: Bacteria > Bacillati > Actinomycetota > Actinomycetes > Streptosporangiales > Thermomonosporaceae > Actinomadura > Actinomadura viridilutea. The sequence continues at coordinate 14,831 of NZ_BCQU01000111.1, forward strand.
TCCAGTCGGCGGTCGGGGCGGCGGTCATGCTGCGCGACTCGGGCGAGCACCCGGTGCTGCTGCGGGAGGCGGTCACCTCGCCGGGCGGCACGACGATCGCCGCCATCCGGGAGCTGGAGAAACACGGGGTGCGCGCGGCCGTGCTGGAGGCGATCGAGGCCGCCCGCGACCGGGGTCGCGAGCTCGCCGGCGGCTGATCTGGGAACGCTGACCGGGGACGACGGAACGGATCAGGCCGCCGTTGAGCCGACGCGGCCCGGTGCTCGTGGTAGGGGTATGGACATCGCGCTTCGTCTGCTCGTGGCCGCGGGACTGGCGGTCGACGCCGTCGTGCACTGGCGGTTCGCGCCCGACATGAAGTTCGTCGAAGGCGGCAGCGTCGGCGGCGACGTGCTGTTCCAGGCCCAGGCCGCGGTCGCCGCGCTGGCGGCCGTGCTGGTCCTGGCATGGGCGCGCCGCTGGACGTACGCGGTCGCGTTCCTGGTCGCGGCCGGCGCGGTCGGCGCCCTGCTGCTCTACTACGCCGTCGACGTGGGCGCGCTCGGCCCGCTGCCGGACATGTACGAGCCGGTCTGGTACGCCGAGAAGACCGCCAGCCTGATCGGCGAGGGCGTCGCCGCGGTGGCCGCGCTGGTCGGGTTCCTCACCGCGGGCAGCCGCTCGTCGCGACGCTCCGAGGAACCGGTCGAGCCACGTGTCTGAGGTGTGGCTGGACCATGGGTGACGCGCCGGAGGGGGCGTGTCGTTTCTGCGGGTGGCTTGTGGTCGCGACGGTTTGAGGAGTCGGTGGAGCCGCGCGAGGGAGGCGCACTCGGGACGTGGGAGACGCGCCGGACTGGGGCGCGTCGCTGCGTGAGGCCGTGGCGGCCGTGTGGGCACGTCCGGCGTGCGGTGGCTTCTGCGCGCCGCGGACGGGGGTTTGGCGAGGCGCCTCCGCATCCCCGCGGCCTCGGTCGCCAGGCGGGTGTGCGGAGGCGGCCTCAAGTCGCGGGGCCGGGCGCGGCGGGGGCCGTCATGCGACGGCCTCGGCGTCGGTCTCGCCGTCGGCGGCGGACGCGTCGAGGACCGAGCGGATGAAGCGGGCGGTCTCGTCCATCGCCGCGCTCGCCTCGGGCAGCACCCGGTTGAGCATCTGGAAGTCGTGCATCTGACCGTTCCACACCTGCAGCAGGCAGTCGCCGCCCGAGTCGCTGATCGCGCCCGCCAGCGCCTCGGCCTCGGGCCGCAGCACCTCGCGGCTGCCGACCTGGATGAGGAACGGCGGCGTGTCGGCCCAGGCGCAGGCCAGCAGGGCCAGCCGGGGGTCCGTCGGATCCATCGAGCCGACGACGAGGCGGGCGACCCGCCGGGCCGTGGCCGCGCTGATGTAGGGGTCGCGGGCGAGCCGCTGCTCGCGCGTCGACAGTTCGCAGGTCAGGTCGACCCAGGGGGAGAACAGCACCACTCCGGCGGGGCGGGGCAGCCCGGTCCGGCAGATCTCGCCGGTGAGGGAGGCCGCCAGGTGCCCGCCCGCCGAGTCGCCCGCGACCACGATGCGGTCGGCGGGCACGCCGACGTCCAGGAGCCAGCGGTAGGCGTCCAGCGCGTCCTCCAGCGCCGCCGGGAACGGATGCTCGGGCGCGAGCCGGTACTCGGGGACCAGCACGGGCAGGCCGGTGTCGGCGGCCAGGCGAGAGGTGATCGGACGGTGGGTGCGGGGGGAGCACACCACGTAGCCGCCGCCGTGCAGGTACAGGACGGCGCCGTCGAGCGGCCCCTCCTCGGCGTCGCGGGGCTCGACCCACTCGCCGAAGACGCGCCCGGTGTCGCGGCGGACCTCGTCGGCCGGCCGGACCCGCACCCGCGGGTCGGGTCTGACCAGCCGCGACGCGATGTCGACCGTGGTGCGGGCGGTGCGGATGATCAGCCGGTGGCCGGGGACGTGGTGCACGATGGGACCAAGCGTCAGGCGCAGGGTGCAGGAGATGACCCGGCTCAGCGTGCTGGGGCGTCCGTCGTGGGGGACAGAGTGCGGGGGCAGCGGCGGCCTGGGCGTTCCCGTGGGAGGCGCGCCGCGCGACGCACCGCCGGTGCCGGATCCGTCCGGTGGCGGTGGTACATCGTCGGCAATGAGATGTTTATCCATGCGCATCCCAAACGTCAGGTTTCGCCCATGTTACGTAAAGCAAAGGGCAATGTCAGGCAGGTCACAGTAAAGTCCGCGCAGGTCGGGCGGCGGTGCCGCGACAGCCGCGACAGGATGGGCGAATCCGCACGTATGTGATTCAGGCCACACGGCCTGACCAGGGGTGGAGCGCTACCGTGAACGTCATGAGCAGCCCAGCGCCGTCCCCAGCCGCCGAGAGCTGTGCCCTCCGGGTCTTCTGGGACGACGACCTCGTCTCCTACGACTTCGGCGCCGGGCATCCGCTCAACCCGGTCCGCGTCGAGCTGACCATGGCGCTCGCCCGCGAGCTGAAGGTGCTGGACGCGCCCACCGTGAGTCTGGAGGGGTTCCAGCCCGCCGACGAGGACCTGCTCGGCCTGGTGCACGAGCCGTCCTACATCGCCGCGGTCAAGCAGGCGGGCGCCACCGGCCGGCCCGACCTGCGGCACGGGCTCGGCACGCCCGACAATCCCGTGTTCACGGGCATGCACGAGGCGTCGTCCCTGGTCGCGGGCGCCTCGGTCGCCGCCGCCCGCGCGGTGTGGACGGGCCGCTCCCCGCACGCCGCCAACATCGCCGGCGGCCTGCACCACGCGATGGCGGGCGCCGCCAGCGGCTTCTGCGTCTACAACGACCCGGCCATCGCGATCGCGTGGCTGCTCGCCCAGGGCGCCGAACGGGTCGCCTACGTGGACGTCGACGTCCACCACGGGGACGGCGTCCAGGCCGCCTTCTACGACGACCCCCGTGTGCTGACCATCAGCCTGCACGAGTCGCCGCGCACGCTGTTCCCCGGCACCGGATTCCCCGACGAGACCGGCGGCAAGGGCGCCGAGGGCACGGCCGTCAACGTGGCGCTGCCGCCCGGCACCGGCGACGCCCTCTGGCTGCGGGCCTTCGACGCGGTCGTCCCGCCGCTGCTGCGCGCGTTCCGCCCGCAGGTGCTGGTCACCCAGCACGGCTGCGACGGCCACGCGCTCGACCCGCTGGCCCATCTGATCCTCAGCGTGGACGGGCAGCGCACCGCGTACGCGATGCTGCACCGCCTGGCGCACGAGACCGCGGGCGGCCGGTGGATCGTCACCGGAGGCGGGGGCTACGAGCTGGTCCAGGTGGTGCCGCGCGCCTGGACGCATCTGCTGGCCGAGGCGTCCGGGCAGCCGGTCCCGCCCGACACGCCCACGCCCGAGGACTGGCGCGACTTCGTGCGGATCCGGACCGAGCAGATCGCGCCGCGTCGGATGACGGACGGCACGAGCGTGGTCGAGGTGCGCACCTGGGGCGAGGGCTACGACCCCGCCGGCCCCGTGGACCAGGCGATCCTGGCGACCCGGCGGGCGGTCTTCCCCGAGCACGGCCTCGACCCGCTGACGGACCTGTGAGCGCCTCCCCGACCGAATCCGCGACCGACCCCCTGGGTGAACCGTGACCGAATCCGCGACCCGATCCCTGACGCCGCCGTCGCGCGCCGAGCTGCGCGACCACCTCGTCCGCACGATGATCGCCGGGGACGTGGCCACGCCGCGGCAGAACAACCTCCGGCACTACCGGCTCATGGCCGCGGGCGACCCGTACTACCTGCTCGGCCTGGAGCTCAAGCGGCCCTGGACGGAGGCCGACGTGCTGGCGGTCATGGCGGAGCGCTGCGGCGTCAACCCCGACCCGCGCCACGTCTACGGGGACGACACGATCGACCCGGACCTGACCATCGACGCCCTGGAGGCGATGGGCGACCGGATCGGGCACGCGGCGCGGCGCCGCGAGCGGGTGGTGCTGGCCACCGGGCACCCCGAGACCCTCACCCCGATCTACCAGGCCGTGTCCGAGGCGCTGCGGGAGGCGGGCTGCACGGTGCTGACGCCCGCCGCGGGCTGGACGTACGAGGTCCGGCGCGACTACGGCGGCGCCGAGCGGCTCCGGATCGTCTACGCGCCCGGCGGCGTGGCGCTGCTGGAGGACGCGGACGGCCGCCCCCGGCACACCCACGACGCGGCTCCCATGGAGGCGATGCTCGCCGAGCTTGCAGCAGAATCCGACAATTGGCCGGATCTGGCCATCGCCGACCACGGGTGGGCCGGAGCGGCCGGGCAGGCGGGGATCGACGCCGTCGGGTTCGCGGACTGTAACGACCCCGCGCTGTTCGCCGGGGCCGCCGAAGGCAAGATCCACACCGTCGTGCCGCTGGACGACGGCGTGTCTCCCCAGCACTACGCCCCTGTGACGGCCTATCTGCTGCACCGCGCCGGGCTCGGCTGAGCCCGCGGTTCCCCGCTCCGCGCCGGCCCGCACCCGTCACTGCATGTGACATCTGCCGAGTAAAGGGGCGAAAGGGTCGTTCTTGGGTCGGGTGGGCCTTGGGGTCGCCGGTCGTCCGGTGGTCCCGGCTCACATCCGACGGCCGCGCGACCGCCGATGCCACCGTGCCTCCCGCGGGACGAAACCAGACTGTGGCCATCAAGACAGGTCGGGATACGCAAATGGGTGGAACTCCCCTCTTGCGACTGTCGATACGCGATTTACGCTGGGGGAAGAACACGTGCGTGATCAAAGTCACCCAAAGGGCCGGTGCGCGGCACGTGTGGAAGAGGGCGTCCGATGAGCTCAGGCGAGCGACCTCTCAGCGAGGTCAGGTTCCTGACTGTGGCCGAAGTGGCGGCGGTGATGCGGGTGTCCAAGATGACCGTTTACCGCCTCGTCCACTCAGGCGAGCTGCCCGCGATCCGGGTGGGCCGCTCGTTCCGGGTTCCCGAGCAGGCCGTTCACGACTATCTGCGCGACGCGTTCATCGAAGCCGGATAACCGGGTAGGGCGGGGTCATGGCCGATGACCTCGCCGTTCACCCGGAATCCGGTCGTGCAGGGGGCGCCAGCACGGGGGCAGGAGAACCGAGGAGACAGGGAACACCACGACACCGACGGGCCGGCGGCCGCGGGGCCGCCGGAATCGGTGCCCGCGCTCGCGGGGTCCGCGCCGACCCGCGCGGACGCGGCGGCCGCACCGATGCGCGCGCAACGCGCGGCACCGGTGGCGCGGCGTCGCGCGCCGAAGGCGGGCGAGCGGACGCGGGTGCGGGCCTGCGCGGCGCGCGCATCGGTGCGTCCGGTGCGAAAGCCGGCGTGTCCGGCGTGAGAGCGGGCGAGTCGGCGGGCGGGGAACCGAGTGCGGGCGCCGCAGCGGTACTCTTGGTCAGCGGACCGTGCGCCACCGCCGCGCGTCCATGGGACCGTCCATGGGGCATGGGGCCGGTGGACGGCACGGCCCTTCTTTCCTGTCACCCGATTCTCCGAGCGAGGTCCCGTGGGCTCCGTCATCAAGAAGCGCCGCAAGAGGATGGCCAAGAAGAAGCACCGCAAGCTTCTGAAGAAGACGCGCATCCAGCGCCGCAACAAGAAGTAGACGCTCCGGCCAGCCAGCCGTAGGGGGTGGGGCGCACAGTGTCTTCCATGCCCACCGCCGCGGCCCGTGTGGTTCTGGTCACCGGAGTCTCCCGGTTCCTGGGAGCGCGGGTCGCGAACGCCCTCCAGGCCGATCCCGGCATCGAGCGGGTCATCGGCGTGGACACGGTCCCCCCCACGACGCCGCTCGGACGCACCGAGTTCGTGCGCGTCGACATCCGCACGCCGAGCATCGCGAAGGTCATCGCCTCGGCCGGGGTCGACACGGTGGTCCACCTGAGCCTGGTGACCGCCCAGTCGGTCCCGCGGTCGAAGGTGAAGGAGCTCAACGTCATCGGCACCATGCAGCTGCTGGCCGCCTGCCAGCGCTCGCCGGACATGCGCAAGCTCGTCGTGCGGTCCTCGGCCGCGGTCTACGGCGCCTCGCCGATGGACCCGGCGGTGTTCACCGAGCAGGACGAGCCGGTCGAGGCGCCCTCCCACGGGTACGCCAAGGACGCCGTCGAGGTCGAGGGGTACGTGCGCGGGCTGCAACGGCGCCGATCGGACCTGACGGTCACGGTGCTGCGCTTCGTCAACTTCCTCGGCCCGGGCGTGGACTCGCCGCTGACCCGGTACCTGCGGATGCCGGTGGTGCCGACGGTGCTGGGCTTCGACCCGCGCCTGCAGTTCGTGCACGAGGACGACGGCATCGAGGTGCTGCGCCGGATGACCGTCGAAGACCATCCCGGCACGTACAACGTGGCGGGCGACGGGGTGCTGCTGCTGTCGCAGGCGCTGCGCCGCGCGGGCCGTCCGTTCGTGCCGCTGCCGGCGCAGTCGCTGTCGGTGCTGGGCGACCTCGGCCGCCGGTTCGCCGGGCAGACCGGGTTCTCGCCCGAGCTGCTGCGGCTGCTGATGTACGGGCGGGTGGTCGACACGTCGCGGCTGGTGGCCGAGCTGTCATGGCGGCCGAAGCACTCGACGGAGGCGGCGTTCGCCGAATTCCTGTCGGCCCACGGCATGGGCCACCCGGGCCCGCTGGGGCTGCTCGACCGCCTCGGGGCTGCGCTGACCCGCCGCTGACCTGCCCTTGACCCGCCGCCGACGGCGGCGCCGACGCCGCGCGCCGGAACGGGCGGCGCGGACGCGCATGCCGGCGCCGAAGGCGGGAGCGGCGG
>NZ_BCQU01000112.1:0-21318 GCF_001552235.1 Actinomadura rubrobrunea NBRC 15275
GCCGCCGAACGCGACGCCCACGGGCGGACGCGCTGCACGCGGCTGCGGTCGGACGGGCCGCTGGCGCTGCGCGAGACCGCCGAGGGCGTCCACCTGGTCGGCGCGGCGGCCGGCCCGCTGGGCGGCGACGTCCTGGAGCTCGACGTCGCCGTCGGCCCGGGCGCGCGGCTGGCGGTGCGTTCGGCGGCGGCCGCGCTCGTGCTGCCGGGGGACGGGACGTCGCGCCTTACCGTGCGGGCGCGGGTCGGCCCCGGCGCCCGCCTGGACTTCGCGCCGGAGCCGACGGTGGCGGCCGCGGGATGCGACCACCGGTCCGCCGCCGAGATCGCGCTCGCGGAGGACGCGACGCTCCGCTGGCGCGAGGAGATCGTCCTGGGCCGCCACGGCGAACGGCCCGGACGGCTGCGCGGCCGGCTCGACGTCGCGATCGGGCGGACGCCGCTGCTGCGCCACGAGCTGCGCGTCGGGGACGGGCACGGCGCCCGCGCGGTGCTCGGGGACGCCGGGGCCGCCGGCAGCGTGCTGCTCGTGCGGCCCGGTCTGGCCCGCGAGGCGCATGTCGAGGACGGGCTGGCGGTCCTGCCGCTCGCGCATCCGTCGGGCGTGCTGATCACGGCCGTCGCTCCCGACGCGGCCCTGCTCCGCCGCCGCCTCGCCCGCGGCGAGCGCGTCGCGGCGCGCGCTCGCGGAGAGACCGCCCCGCGCGGCCTCCCGGCGGATCAGGAGACGGCTTCCGCGGCGGCCTTCCGGGGCGCGGAGACCCCGGATTCCTGCTCGTAATAGCGGATCTTCCCCTGGATCTTCCGCTGCTGCTCGCGGAGCTGGGCGATCTGCTCCTCGACGCGGCGGTCGTGCGCCTTGAGCAGCGCCACGCGCTCCCGGAAGGTCTCGTCGCCTCCGCGCATCAGCTCGGCGTAGCGCCGCAGCTCGGCGATCGGCATGCCGGTGTCGCGCAGGCAGCGCAGCATGCCCAGCCACGCCAGGTCCGCTTCGGTGAAGACGCGGCGGCCGGCGGCGTCGCGCGCGATCCCCGACAGCAGCCCGATCTTCTCGTAGTACCGCAGTGTGTCGATGCTGAAGCCGCTCTTGGCGGCGGTCTCGGCCGGGGAGTAGAGCTTCACGGGCCCCAGAGTGCCACCTGGAGCGCACTCCAGGTCAATCGCTTCGCCCGCGCCCGCGGCCCATCCGGGCCTCGATCCCGTCCAAGACCAGCGCCAGTCCGGCCTCGAAGACCTCGGTGGCCTCCTGCACCAGGTAGGGGGCGTCCTCGTCCTCGAAGCAGATCACCGACCTGGCCGAGTTCGTCCGCGAGCTGGACGACCCGTCGGTGGCGAGAACGTCGACGTGGACATCCCGCTCGGCGTGCTCACCGTCGTCACCGGTGTGGCCGGTTCCGGCAAGAGCTCGCTCATCCACGGCTCGCTGCCCGGCCGCGACGGCGTCGTCGTGGTCGACCAGTCCCCGATCCGCGGCTCCCGGCGCAGCAACCCGGCGACCTACACCGGCCTGCCCGACTCGATCCGCGCCGCGTTCGCCAGGGCCAACGGGGTGCGGGCCTCGCTGTTCAGCGCCAACTCCGAGGGCGCCTGCCCCGACTGCAAAGGCATCGGCCTCGTCTACACCGACCTGGCGATGATGGCCGGGGTCACCACCGTCTGCGAAGAGTGCGAGGGCAGGCGGTTCACGCCCGAGGTGCTCGGGTACACGCTGGGCGGCAAGAACATCAGCGAGGTGCCGGCCATGTCGGCGGCCGAGGCCCGCGACTTCTTCACCTCCGGGCAGGCGCGCCATCCTCGACCGCATGTGCGACGTGGGCCTGGGCTACCTGAGCCTGGGCCAGCCGCTCACCACCCTGTCCGGCGGCGAGCGGCAGCGCCTCATGCTGGCCGTCCGCATGGCCGACAAGGGCATGGTCGACAAGGGCATGGTCTACGTGCTGGACGAGCCCACCACCGGCCTGCACCCGGCCGACGTCGACCGGCTGCTGGCCCTGCTGGACCGGCTGGTCGACGACGGCAACACGGTGATCGTCATCGAGCACCACCAGGCGGTCATGGCGCACGCGGACTGGATCATCGACCTCGGCCCCGGCGCCGGCCGCGACGGCGGCCGCGTCGTCTTCACCGGGACCCCCGCCGAGCTCGTCGCCTCCGCCGACACCCTCACCGCCCGCCACCTCCGCGAATACCTGCGGTGAAGGCGGCCGCCCCGCGGAGCGCGCCCCTCCGGGCGGACACCGGCGCCGGTCCCCCGCGACCGCCGTCCGCCCGGCCGCGCGGGCGCCGCCGCTGCCGCTCCGGCCGGATCTTTCGGATCGGGCTTGACCTGGAGCGCGCTCCAGCGTCAAGGATGTGCGCTCATGGAGATCGCGCTTGGAGCAATGTGGTTCGGAACCAAGGTGGACGAGGAGACCTCGTTCGCCATCCTCGACCGCTTCACCGAGGCGGGCGGGACGATGATCGACACGGCGAACAACTACGCGTTCTGGCTGACCGGCGGGGTCGGCGGCGAGAGCGAGACCGTGCTCGGGCGCTGGCTGGCCAGCCGCAAGAAGCGGGACCAGGTGGTGCTCGGCACCAAGGTCGGGGCGCGGCCGACGGCGCCCGGCATGGGCCTGGAGAACACCGAAGGGCTGTCGGAGAAGGCGATCCGGGCGGCGGTCGAGGGCAGCCTGCGGCGGCTCGGCACCGACCGGATCGACGTGTACTGGGCGCACATCGAGGACCGGACGGTGCCGCTGGAGGAGACCATGGGCGCGTTCGGCGACCTGGTGCGCGAGGGCACGGTCGGCCGGCTCGGCGCCAGCAACCACGCACTATGGCGGCTGGAGCGGGCACGGGCGCTCGGCGAGCCCCGCTGGGACGACCTCCAGTACCGCTACACCTACCTCCAGCCTCAGCCGGGCGTGCCGCTCGCCGACATCGGGCACTACCTCGTCACCGACGAGCTGCTCGACTACGTCCGGGCCGAGGGCATGCGGCTGTGGGTCTACAACGCGCTGCTCGCGGGCGGCTACACCCGCGCCGACAAGCCGCTGCACGAGGCCTACCGGTGCCCGGCCAACGAGCGGAGGCTGGCCGTGCTGCGGTCGGTCGCCGACGAGCTGGGCGCCACGCCCAACCAGGTGGTGCTCGCCTGGCTGATGGGCGGCGACCCGCCGGTGATCCCCATCGTGGGCGTCAGCACGGTGGCCCAGGTGGAGGAGATGCTGGGCGCGGCCGAGCTGACATTGCCCGCCGAGCTGAGGGAACGACTCGATTCGGCCGCGGCGGGTTGACCTGGAGCGCGCTCCAGGTCGGAGAGTGCAAGGGCAAGTGCCGCAGCGAGAAACAGAGGACTCCTCATGCGCATCGGACTGCAGGTCCCCAGCTTCACCTTCCCGGGCGGACCGGAGCGGATCGCCGCCGAGTACGGGCGCATCGCCCGTGACGCCGACCAGGCGGGTCTGCACTCGTTCTGGGTGATGGACCACTTCTTCCAGATCCCCGTGGTCGGCCCGGCGGAGGAGCCGATGCTGGAGGCCTATACGGCGCTGGCGTACGCGGCGGCGCTCACCGAGAAGATCACGCTGGGCACCCTGGTCACCGGCGTCGTCTACCGGCACCCGGGCGTCCTGGTGAAGACGGTGACGACGCTGGACGTGCTGTCCGGCGGCCGGGCCTGGCTGGGGATCGGCGCCGCCTGGAACGAGGAGGAGTCGCGCGGGCTCGGCGTGCCGTTCCCGCCGACGGCCGAGCGGTTCGAGCGGCTCGAGGAGACGCTGCGGATCGCCCACCAGATGTGGCGGGGCGACGAGAGCCCCTTCGACGGCGGGCACTACCGCCTGGAGCGTCCGCTGAACGTTCCGCGGCCGGTGCGGCGCCCGCACCCGCCGATCCTGGTCGGCGGCACCGGGGAGAAGAAGACGCTGCGGTTCGTCGCCAAGTACGCCGACGCCTGCAACATCTTCGACTCCGACGAGCTGCCGCGGAAGCTCGACGTGCTGCGCGGGCACTGCGAGCGGGAGGGCCGCGACTACGCCGAGATCGAGAAGACCTCGCTGACGTTCATGCGCGGCCGTCCCTCGGTCGATCAGGTCGTGGACACGGCGGGCCGGCTCGCCGAGGCGGGCGTCGACCACGTGATCTACTCCCAGCGCACCGGGGAGGACCTCGCCGGGGTGCTCGGCGAGGCGCTCGCCCAGGTCGCGAAGATCACGCCCGCCGGGCGCTGAGCGCGGCGGGGCCGCCGGGACGCGGGGGTCCGGTCCCGGCGGCCCCGCCCGTGCTGCGCGACGGCTCCGCGCCTTACGACGCCCTCGCCTCGGGGACGGGCCGGGCCGGGGGACGCGCGCGGGTCGGCACGGCGATCCGGTTCCACAAGTTGATCATCGCGACGACCGCGACCAGCGCGGCCTGCTCCCGCTGGGAGAAGTGCGCGGCCATCCGGTCCCACACCTCGTCCGGCACGCCGTCCTCGCCGAGCCGGGTGGCGGACTCGGTGTAGGCGAGCGCGGCCCGTTCCGCCTCGGTGAACAGCTCCGACTCCCGCCACGCCGGCAGCTGGAAGATCCGGTCGGGGGTCTCGCCGTCGTTCAGCGCCTCGTGCGCGTGCATGTCGACGCAGAACAGGCAGCCGTTGATCTGGGAGGCGCGGAGCTTGACCAGGTGCCGCAGCAGCGGGTCCAGCCCCGATTCGCGCAGCATGCCCTCGACCTGCGAGAGGGCCCGGTAGACGTCCGGGGCGGCCTCGGCCAGGTTGAGACGCTGTTTCATCGTCGTTCCCTTCATGCGCTCGCTCAGCGGTCGCCAGGGAGACGACGCCGCCCGGCCGCCTGTGACGGCGAATGCCGCCGCGTCCCGTTCGCCGCGCCGGTCGGCTGTGTCCGGCCGTCGCGGGGGCTCAGCCGTCCCGCAGGGCGCGCAGCCGGTTGATCTCGGCCTGCTGGGTGGACTGGATGTCCCGCGCGAGCTGCTGGACGGTGACGTCGGTGCCGCGGTCCAGCACGTCCTGGACCATGGTCAGCGCGCCCTGGTGGTGGGCGACCATCAGGTCGACGAACAGCCGGTCGAAGTCCTTGCCGCGGGCCTGCCGGAGCTGCTCCATCTGCTGCGGCGTCGCCATGCCCGGCATGCCGGCGTGGGCGGACGCCGACGGCGAGGCGGCGGCGCCGTGCGCGCCGTGCCCGGCGTGGCCCGTCCCCGTCCCCCGGCCGTGCCGCTTCAACCAGCTCTGCATGGCCGAGATCTCCGCGTTCTGCGCCGCGTCGATGCGCTCGGCCATCGCCTTGATCTGCCGGTCGGAGGCCCGCTCGGGGGCCAGCGCGGCCATCTCGATCGCCTGCCGGTGGTGCGGGATCATCATCTCCACGAAGCGGATCTCCGCGGCCGTGGGCGGGGACGGCGTGGACGGCCCGACCACCGCGGTCTTGTTGTCCTCCCCCGGCCGTCCCGGCATCAGCACGGTGGCCTTGGGCGCGGCCCGGTCGCCGGAGTCGTCGCCGCCGCTGCATCCGCCCAGGGCGGCCGCGGCCGCCGCCACGGCCAGCACCGCGATCCGGTACCGCGTCCAGTTGCGCATTCGATTCCCCACTTCGACCCGCCGCGTGGACATTCCGGACGGTAGCCCGGACCGCCGTCGGCACGGAAGAGAGTTTGATCTCAGAAAGCTCACAGATCCATGCAGATCTATGCAAAAGGCTCAGTTCGGTTCATACTCCGGTTGATCACCTACCGTCGGGGGATTTTGGACACATTAAGGAGTGAGGGTGGCGCTGCTCCCTGGACGCAGACCCAAGCGACGAACACTGGTGGGAACCCTCGCGGCGCTCGCGCTGGCCGGATCAGCCGCCGCGGCGCCCACGGCCGCGGCCGACACCCTGGGCGTGGACGAGATCGCCAAGTCGCGCAACATGCACCACGTGGCGAACATCCCCAAGCCCGCGCCGTTCGCCTCGACCTCGGCCCTCAACTCGGACTGGGCCTTCAAGGGCAAGTACGCCTTCGGCGGCAACTACGAGGGCTTCACGGTCTACGACATCAGCAAGCCGGCCAAGCCGAAGATCGTGACCGTGGTGCGGTGCCCCGGGTCGCAGAACGACGTGTCGATCGCCGGGAACCTGCTGTTCCTGTCCACCGACAGCTCGCGCAGCGACGACTCCTGCCAGTCGCAGCCCATGCCGGCCAGCGAGAAGTCGGCCTGGGAGGGCATCAAGATCTTCGACATCAGCGACGTGCGCAACCCGCGCTACGTCAAGTCCGTCGAGACCAAGTGCGGTTCGCACACCAACACGCTGGTCCCGGGCAAGCGCGACGAGGTGTACATCTACGTCTCGTCGTACTCGCCCAACTCCGCCTACCCCGACTGCCAGCCGCCGCACGACCTGATCTCGATCATCAAGGTGCCGCTGAAGCACCCGCAGGCGGCCAAGGTGGTGGCCGAGCCGGTGCTGTTCCCCGACGGCGGCAACCCCGGTGACGGGCGGCCCTACCCCGAGGGCACGTCGGCGACCACCGGCTGCCACGACCTGACCGCCTACCCGGCCAAGAACCTCATGGCCGGGGCGTGCATGGGCGACGGCGTGCTGTTCGACATCTCCGACCGGGTCAAGCCGCGGATCATCCACAGCGTCCGCGACGACGAGAACTTCGCGTTCTGGCACTCGGCGACGTTCAACAACAGCGCCACCAAGGTCGTCTTCACCGACGAGCTCGGCGGCGGCGGCGCGGCCACCTGCAACGCCGCGATCGGCCAGGAGAAGGGCGCCGACGCCGTCTACGACATCGTCGGCAAGGGCGACAAGCGCCGGCTGGTCTTCCGCAGCTACTTCAAGATCCCGCGGGCGAACGCCGACACCGAGAACTGCGTGGCCCACAACGGCTCGCTGATCCCCGTCAAGGGCCGCGACATCATGGTCCAGGCCTGGTACCAGGGCGGCGTCTCGGTGTGGGACTTCACCGACTCCCGCAGGCCCAAGGAGATCGGCTGGTTCGAGCGCGGGCCGCTGAGCGACTCCGAGCTCATCGTGGGCGGCTCGTGGTCGGCGTACTACTACAACGGCTACATCTACTCCAACGACATCCAGAAGGGCATGGACGTCCTCGACATCCGCGACATGCGCACCAACCCCGGCAAGCGCGTCAAGCTGGATGTGCTGAACGTCCAGTCGCAGCCCGACTACTTCGGCCGCTGACCGGCCCGAGGACCGGTCCCCGGACCGGTCCGCCGGAGCACGCGGTCAGCGGGAAGGCCCCCGGCCCCGCCGGGGGCCTTCTGCGCGCCGGGACTCGGGCGCGTGCCGCAGGCCGGCGAGCTTGTCGGGGTTGAGGACGCGGCGGATCGCGGTGACGCGGCCGTCCGCCACCTCGACGGCGTCGACGCCGATCAGCCGCCCGAAGCTGTACACCAGCAGCCCGGGCCCGCCGTTGACCTCGACGGGCGCCAGCGTGATCTGGAGCTTGGCGGTCACCCGCACCAGCACGGTCGCGATCCGCTCCGCCCCGGCGATGACCTTGCGCGCGGCGAACGTCTTCCCGCCGCCGTCGGTGGTGTAGGTGGCGTCCGGGTCCAGCAGGGCCAGCAGCGCGGCGCCGTCGCCGCTCTCGGCGGCGGCGCGGAAGGCGCCGACCACCCGCTCGCGCTCGGCCCGGGACGCCCGCCGTCCGGCCGCGGCCGACGGCCCGGCGGCGGCGATCTTGCGTCCGGCCCGCGAGACGAGCTGGCGGCAGGCCGCGGGGCTCTTGCCCAGGACCTCGGCGATCTGCTCGTAGGGCGCCTCGAACGCCTGGCGCAGCACGAACGCGACCCGCTCGGGCGGCGTCAGCCGCTCCAGCACCAGCAGCATCGCGATCCCGACGGTGTCGTCGACGAGCACCGGCTCGGCGGCGTCCGGACCGGTCAGCAGCGGTTCGGGCAGCCACGGCCCGACGTAGTCCTCGCGCCGGGCGCGGGCCGAGGTCAGCAGGTCGTAGGCGCGGCGCGCGGCCACGGTGACCAGCCAGGCGCGCAGATCGCGGACCTCGGCCAGCGACGCGGCGGAGGCCGCGCGCAGCCACACGTCCTGGGCGACGTCCTCGGCGTCGGCCACGCTGCCGGTGATGCGGTAGGCCGCGCCGAACACCGCGGGGCGGTGCTTCGGCCACTCGGCGTCGAGCCGGGCCCGCGCCGCGTCGTCCACCGCGTCGTCCACCGTGTCGCCCGCCGCCCGCGCGGGACGCCGCGTCACGCCGCCGCGGGCGTGAACACCCATTTGCGGTACGACCAGTAGCGGAAGGCCGACGCCAGCGCCAGCCCCGCCAGCAGCCCGGCGTTGTAGGCGACCCCGCTGTGCAGGCCGAGCGTGTAGTAGGTGAAGCCGGTGCAGGCCGTCTGGATCAGCAGGCCGACGCCGTTGAGCCCGAAGAAGATCGCCACTTCGCGGCCGGAGCCGGTGCTGTCGCGGTGCCGGAACGTCCAGTGGCGGTTGGCCAGGTACGACACCAGCGTCGAGGCGACGGTGGGCAGCACCACGCTGACGATCGGGCCGCCGCCGAGCAGGTGCCGCAGGACGTTGGCCCCGCCGATCATGATCACCGTGCCGACGCACCCGACGAACCCGAAGCTGAGCAGCTCCCGCACGAAGGGCCGGTGCGGGACGTCCGCGGACGCCGCGTCGACCGGCCGGGACCGCTGCATGGTGCTCACTCGCCCAGACCTTACCGGAGGACGAACCGTGCACCCCACGCGCCCCGGAAGGAAAGATCGATCGAAAGGCCGATCAGCGCGCGGCCGTGGCGGTGGCGCGCGCGGACACCGCGATCGCGGCGACCAGCGCGACCGGCACGCACAGCGCGCCGGTCAGCCCGACCGCCTGCGCCACGAACCCGATGACCGGCGGGCCGCCCAGCAGACCGAGGTACCCGACGCCCGTCACCCGGGAGATGCCGTCCGCCGCGGGCACGCCGGGCAGGTTGCCCGCGGCGCTGAAGGTGACCGGCGCCACGGGGGCGATGCCCACGCCGAACAGCGTGAACCCGATGATCGCGGCGACCGGGTGGCCGGCCGCCAGCCCCAGGCCCAGCCCGAACGCCGACAGCAGGGCCCCCGCGCGCAGCACGCGCACCGGCCCGAACCGCGCCACCACCCGGTCGCCCGCCAGGCGGCCCACCGTCATCGCGACGGCGAACCCCGCGTAGCCCAGGCCCGCCACGCCGGGCCCGCTGTGCAGCGTCTCGCGCAGGTAGACGGCGCTCCAGTCGGCCATCGCGCCCTCGCCCACGAACGAGCACAGCCCGATGAGCCCGAGCAGGGCCAGCATGCGCCGTCCGCCGCGCACCGCCTCCGCCTGGGCCCTGCGCGCGGCCTTCCGGGCCGGCTCCCGGGCGGTCTCCCGGGCGGCGCCGCGGGCGCCGGACGCGCAGCCGGCCTCCGACGCGCCGGCGGACTTCGACGCCTCGGCGGCGGGCTCGGCGGGATCGGCGGGCCCGGACGGGCCGGCGTCCGGATCGGACGGGTCGTCGGCGGATCGGTCCAACAGCCCTCGGCAGCCCGCCAGCACCAGCGCCGCCAGCAGGAGCGCCGCCGCCGACAGGTGCACCGGCACCGGGACGCCCAGATGCGCCAGTCCGGAGCCGACCAGCGCCGCCAGCAGGGTGCCGATGCTGTACGCGCCGTGCAGCCCGGACATGATCGGCCGGCCCAGGCCGCGTTCGACGGCCACCCCCTGGACGTTCATCGCCACGTCCATCAGGCCCAGCGAGGCGCCGAACAGCACCAGCGCGGCGACCAGCGCGGCCAGGTTCCCGGCCAGGCCCATCGGGACCAGCGCCAGCGCCCCCGCGGCCCCGGCCGCCATGGTCGTGGCGCGGCTGCCCCACCGCGCGACGACCGACCCGGCGAAGCGCACCGCCACGACCACTCCCGCCGGTGCGCCGAGCAGCGCCACGCCGAGGGCGCCCTCGCTCAGTCCCAGATGCTCCTTGACCTGAGGGATCCGCGCCACCCAGGCGGAGCCGACCAGACCGTGCGCGACGAACGCGACGGTCACCGCCAGCCGTGCCCGGCGGAGCGTCCCGGCCGCCGTCACAGTCACCACCACGCAGACTGTACGCGCCTTACCCCCGGGCCGGCGTCCCCTCCCCCGCGCAAGCGATCACCCAGCGGGGGCGGCCGCGTCCGCCGCGGACGGCCCCTACAGCAGCTCGGCCAGCGGCACCTTGGGATCGGCCAGCAGCCCCCGGTCGACCGGCTCGCCGGAGCGGATCAGCGCCTGGACGTCCCGGGCGACCTCCCACACGTTGACGTTCATCCCGGCGACCACGCGCCCGCCGGACAGCCAGAACGCCATGAACTCCAGGCCCGCCACGTCGCCCCGGTACACCACCTCGTCGTACTCGCCCGGCGTCGGCAGGCCGGACAGCTCCATGCCGAGTTCGTACTGGTCGGTGAAGAAGTAGGGGATGCGGTCGTAGGAGACCTCCTGCCCGAGCATCGCCCGCGCCGCGGCCGGTCCGCCGTTCAGCGCGTTGGCCCAGTGCTCCACGCGCAGGCGGCGGCCGAGCAGCGGATGGTAGGCGGCGGCCACGTCCCCGGCGGCGAAGACGTCGGGGTCGGACGTGCGCAGCGACTGGTCGACCAGCACGCCGTCCGACACCTCCAGGCCCGCCCGCTCGGCCAGCTCGGTGTTGGGCCGCACCCCGATGCCCACGATCACCACGTCCGCGGGGATCTCCGCGCCGCCCGTGGTCACCACCGCCGACACCTGCCCGGCGCCCCAGAACCCCGCCACGCCCTCGTCCAGCCGCAGGATGACGCCGTGCCGGCGGTGCAGGTCGGCGAACAGCCCGCCCACCTCGGGCCCGAGCGCGGCGTGCAGCGGCGTCGGCTCCGGCTCGATCACCGTCACCTCGTTGCCGTAGGCGCGGGCCGCGGCCGCGGTCTCCAGGCCGATCCAGCCGGCGCCCGCCACCACCACGCGGCGCCCGCCCGGCGCGATCGCCTCGCGCAGGGCCGCCGCGTCGGCCATCGTCCGCAGGTAGTACAGGCCCTGGAGCCGGGAGCCGGGCACCTCCAGCCGGCGCGGGGACGCCCCGGTGGCCAGCAGCAGCCGGTCGTAGCCGATCTCCTCGCCGCTGGCGAGCGTCACCCGGTGCCGGGACGGGTCGAGGGCCGTGACGGTCGTGCCCAGTCGCAGCTCCACGCGGTTGCGCTCGTACCAGTCGGGCCCGTGGACGTGCGCCTTCTCCCGCGGCTCCTGGCCGAGCAGGAACCCCTTGGACAGCGGCGGCCGCTCGTAGGGCCGCTCGACCTCCGCGCCGATCAGCACCACCCGTCCCCCGAAGCGCTCCTCCCGCAGCGTCTCGGCGGCCTTGGCGCCGGCCAGGCTCGCGCCGACGATGACGATGGTCTCCTCGGGCATGGCGACCTCCTGAGGACGGCGTCTACTTGCCTGCCTACTGCTGTGCCCCGAAGGAGACAAGGGGCCACCCGCGGGCGTTTCAAGGAACGATCCACGAACGGGCCGCGGCGCGGCGCTCGCGGGCGGCCGCCGCTAACCGGCGCGCCCCGACAGCGCCTTGTGCCGGGCGATCGCGGAGGTGTCGGTGAGCGAGGCGATCTGGTCGACGACCGCGCGCAGCCGGGCCGCGTCGTCAGGCGCCTCCTCGAAGGCGGCGCGGAACGCCGGGTCGAGCGTGTCCGGCGCGCCGCGCAGCATCAGCTCGGCCAGCTCCATGATCAGCTCGCGCTGGCGGGCCCGGACGGCCTCGTGGCTGATCCACACGTAGTGCGCGGTGACGCCCTTGAGCAGCGCGCACTCCAGCCGCTGCTCCCGCGGCACGATCAGGTCGGCGCCGTACCGGGTCAGCGGGCGGTCGCCGTACGCGGCGCGGGTCGCCTCCTCGGCGGCCACGCAGAACCGGCCGATCAGCGTGCTGGTGAGGTTCTTCAGGGCGGCCAGGGCGCGCGGCGTGCCGTCGTAGCGGTCCGGCCAGTACGGCTCGGCCAGCAGGCGCGCGAAGCGCTCCTCCAGCTCGTCCAGGTCGGCGTCGTCGCAGTAGAGCTTGCGGGCGGTGGCGCACACCAGGCGGCGCTCGGCCGGGTCGGCGAGGCGATCGAAGTCGACGTGCCCGGCGACGAGCGCGTCCTCCAGGTCGTGCACCGAGTACGCGACGTCGTCGCTCCAGTCCATGACCTGCGCCTCGAAACAGACGCGCCCGGCCGGGGCGCCGTCGCGCACCCAGCGCGCCACGGCGAGATCGTCCAGGTACGTCCCGTACTTGCCGTTCACGGCCTCGTCCGGGGT
The DNA here is from genome assembly GCF_001552235.1 of Actinomadura rubrobrunea NBRC 15275. NCBI lineage: Bacteria > Bacillati > Actinomycetota > Actinomycetes > Streptosporangiales > Thermomonosporaceae > Actinomadura > Actinomadura viridilutea. Next base: position 12,260 of record NZ_BCQU01000112.1, read on the forward strand.
CCACGGGTACTTCATGGACGCGTCGAGGGCGGCGCGGGTGAGGTTGAGCCCGACGCTGCGGCCGTACAGCGGCGGGCCGGCGGGCGCGAACGACTTGGGCTCCAGCCGGGTCAGCACGCGCAGGCTCTGCGCGTTGCCCTCGAAGCCGCCGCAGTCGCGGGCGACCACGTCCAGGGCGGCCTCCCCGTTGTGCCCGAACGGCGGGTGCCCGATGTCGTGGGCCAGGCAGGCGGTCTCCACCAGGTCGGGGTCGCAGCCGAGGGACTTGCCGAGCTCCCGGCCGATCTGGGCGCACTCCAGCGAGTGGGTCAGCCGGGTGCGCAGGCTCTGCCCGTGCTCCTCGGCGTGCGCGCCGGGCGAGGCCACCTGGGTCTTGGCGGCCAGCCGCCGCAGCGCGGCGCTGTGCAGCACGCGCGCCCGGTCCCGTTCGAAGGCGGTGCGGTCGCGGCGCTTGGGCGGCTCGGGGGCCCATCGCTCCTGGTCGCGCTCTGAATAATTCCTCATCGCCCCATCCAGGGTAGGCCGCGCCGGACGCCCTCACCCGGATGCGGACTTGATCGTTTCCCGAGGGTCCCGGATGCTCTTCCCGAAGAGCACGTACGACAGGTAGCCGCCGGTCTCCCGGACGATGTAGTGGAACTGCGTCTCGCGGGTCTGCACGCTCGGGCCGCTGCGGGTCGGGGACGAGGCCGCCTCGATGCCGTTGTCGGCCGCCATCCGCTTGGAGCGCAGGCCGTGCCACGGGTCGGTCACGATCACGCCGGTGCGCCATCCGCGCCGCCGGTACTCGCGGCCCACCGCCCGCATGCTCTCCAGCGTGTCGCCGCCGACGGGCACGGACACCACCCGGTCGGCGGGCACCCCGCCGCGCTCCACCAGCCACCGCTTCCCGGAGTCGGCCTCGGTGTAGGCGTCGCCCGGCCGCTTGCCGCCGACGGTGACGATGACCGGCGCCACCCCGTCCCGGTACAGGTTCAGGGCGTGCTGCAGCCGCCACCGCAGGGTGGGCGAGGGCACCCCGTTGTACTGCGCCGCGCCCAGCACGATGATCGCGTCCGAGCGGGGCCGCTCGTCCTGGCGGGCCTGGTACCACACGCGCCCCGCCACGGTCAGCGGCGTCAGCACGGCCACGGCCAGCAGCCCGAGCAGCGCGCTCACCGCGATCACGAAGGCGCGGGAGCGGCGGCCGCGCGCCGGCCGCCGCTCCCCGTCCGCCTCGGGCCCTCGCCGCTCGCGCCGCCCGCCGTCCTCGTCGGCCCCCTCGGACGGGTCGGAGCCGGGCGCGTCCATCTCCAAGGTCATCTCGCTCGACACGCTAGTTGAGACGACCGGGCGCGCGTCGCGGGTTCGCCGGTTCCGTCCCCGTGTCCGCCCGGACGCGGGCGGCGTCCCCGAGGAGGGCGGGCGGCCGGCTCGCGGCTAGCGGCTGTCGGAGCCGACCGCGGAGATCGCGGCGCGTCCCGCCTCGAGCCGGGCGACCGGGACGCGGAACGGCGAGCAGGACACGTAGTCCAGGCCGACCTCGTGGCAGAAGTGCACCGACTCGGGGTCGCCGCCGTGTTCGCCGCAGATGCCCAGCTTCAGGTCCGGACGGGCGGCGCGCCCCTCCTCGGCGGCGATGCGCACCAGGCGGCCGACCCCCTCGCGGTCCAAGGTCTCGAACGGGGACACGCCGAAGATGCCGAGCTCCAGGTAGCGGGAGAAGAAGGCCGCCTCCACGTCGTCGCGGGAGAAGCCCCACGTGGTCTGGGTGAGGTCGTTGGTGCCGAAGGAGAAGAACTCGGCGGCCTCGGCGATCTGCCCGGCGGTCAGCGCCGCCCGGGGCAGCTCGATCATGGTGCCGATCAGCGCGGGCACGTCCACCCCGGTCTCCTCGCGGACCTCGGCCAGCACCCGCCGGGCCTCGTCGCGCACCGCCTCGAGTTCCTGGACGGCGCCCACAAGCGGGATCATTATCTCCGGTCGAGGATCGCCGCCCGCCCGGCGCCGCCGCGCGGCCGCATGGGCGATCGCGCGGACCTGCATCGCAAACAGCCCGGGAATCACCAAACCCAGGCGCACGCCCCGCAGTCCCAACATAGGGTTCTGCTCGTGCAGCCGGCGGACGGCCTCCAGCAGTTTGCGGTCCCGGGGGTCGGCGTCGTCACCCGCCAGAGCGACCTTGACCGACAGCTCGGTGAGGTCGGGGAGGAACTCGTGCAACGGGGGGTCGATGAGCCGGATCGTGACGGGCAGCCCGTCCATGGCTTCGAGGATGCCTTCGAAGTCGGCGCGCTGGAGCGGCTCCAGCGCGTCCAGGGCGTCGCGCCGCTCGTCGTCGGTCTCGGCGAGGATGAGCTGTTCCACCAGGCGGCGGCGGTCGCCGAGGAACATGTGCTCGGTACGGCACAGCCCGATGCCGCGCGCGCCGAAGCGGCGGGCCCGCGCGGCGTCCTCGGGGGTGTCGGCGTTGGCGCGCACGCCCAGGCGCGCCCGCGCGTCGGCGTGCTTCATGATCCGGTGCACGGCCTGGACGAGCTCGTCCCCCTCGTCCCCGGCGGCGGCCTGCGCGGGGTCGAGCGCGCCCTCGAAGTACTTGACCACCGGGGAGTCCTCGACGGGCACCTCGCCGAGGTAGACCCGGCCGCTGGTGCCGTCGATGGAGATGACCTCGCCTTCCTCGACGGTGACGCCGCCGGGGGCGGTGAAGCGGGCGGCCTTGGTGTCGACGTCCAGTTCCTCCGCGCCGCACACGCAGGTCTTGCCCATGCCGCGGGCGACGACCGCGGCGTGCGAGGTCTTGCCGCCGCGGGAGGTGAGGATGCCCCTGGCGGCGACCATGCCGGCCAGGTCGTCGGGGTTGGTCTCGCGGCGCACCAGGATGACGTCCTCGCCCCGGGCGGCCAGCTCCACGGCCCGCTCGGAGGAGAAGACGGCCTTGCCGACGGCGGCGCCGGGCGAGGCGTTCATGCCGGTGGTCAGCAGCTTGCTCCCGTCGGCCTGGGCCTGGTCGAAGCGGGGGAACATCAGCTGGGCGAGCTGGTCGCCGGTGACGCGGGCCACGGCCTCGTCCTCGTCGATGAGGCCCTGGTCGAGCAGCTGGCAGGCGATGCGGAACGCGGCCGCGGCGGTGCGCTTGCCGACCCGGGTCTGGAGCATCCACAGCTTGCCGCGCTCGATCGTGAACTCGATGTCGCACATGTCGCGGTAGTGGTTCTCCAGCGTCTCCATGATGCGCAGGAGCTCCGCGTAGGCGGCGGGGTTGAGGCGTTCCAGCTCGGACAGCGGCACGGTGTTGCGGATGCCGGCGACCACGTCCTCCCCCTGCGCGTTCTGCAGGTAGTCGCCGTAGACGCCCTGGCGGCCGGTCGCGGGGTCGCGGGTGAAGGCCACGCCGGTGCCCGAGTCCATGCCCATGTTGCCGAACACCATGGCGCAGACGTTGACGGCGGTGCCGAGGTCGGCGGGGATGCGCTCCTGGCGCCGGTACAGGATCGCGCGGGGCGCGTTCCACGACTCGAACACCGCCCTGATCGCCAGGTCCATCTGCTCGCGCGGGTCGGCGGGGAAGTCGCGCCCGGCGTGCTCGCGGACGATGTCCTTGAACGTGGCGACCAGGCCGCGCAGGTCGCCGGCGTCCAGGTCGAGGTCCCGGTCGGTGCCCTTGGCCTTCTTGGCGGCGTCCACGGCGTCCTCGAACAGGTCACCGTCGACGCCGAGCACGGTCTTGCCGAACATCTGGATGAGCCGCCGGTAGGAGTCCCAGGCGAAGCGCTCGTCCCCGGACTGGGCGGCGAGCCCGGCCACCGACGCGTCGTTGAGGCCGATGTTGAGGACGGTCTCCATCATGCCGGGCATGCTGAACTTGGCCCCGGACCGCACGCTGACCAGCAGCGGGTCGTCGGGCTGGCCGAGGCGCTTGCCCATGGCCTCCTCCAGCGCCGACAGGTGCTCGTCGATCTCCTCCGCCAACCCGTCGGGCAGCGCGCCGTGCTCCAGGTAGTGGCGGCACGCCTCGGTGGTGATGGTGAACCCCGGCGGGACGGGCAGGCCGAGATTGGTCATCTCGGCCAGGTTGGCGCCCTTGCCCCCCAGCAGATCCCGCAGGTCCTTGTTGCCTTCGGTGAAGTCGTACACCAGTTTCGGCACGGGCCCCTCCTTCGCGGTCCGGTCCCGCCGCGCGGCCTGCGGCGGGGTGGCGGGCGGCGGCCTCGGATGGACCCGGTACGCTCCCGGGCGCCGCCGGAAACGGCACCGCCTGCCCTGTTTGCCGGGACTGTACCCGTGCGTGCGACGCCCGCTCGTCACTCCGTTACGCTGCGTGCGTTTACGCAGGTCAAACCGAGCACACTGGTCTATTCCAATCAGGACATAACCGACACACGACCAAGGAACCACGGCCGTTGCATGGTCTACGCACCGCAAACCAGAGGGAATCATGGAAAGAGGAGGTGAGGCTGTGAGACCGATGGTCGCCGGTGGCCGGGCTGGAGACCCGTTCGCCCCGATCGCCGATTTCGGGTTCCTGTCCGACTGCGAGACGACCGCCCTGGTCGCGCCGAGCGGCAACATCGAATGGATGTGCCTGCCCCGCATGGACTCGCCGAGCGTCTTCGGCTCCCTGCTGGACCGGGACGCCGGATACTTCCGGGTCGGTCCGGCGGGGGTGGAGGTGCCCGCCGCCCGGCGCTACATCCCCGGCACCATGGTGCTGGAGACGACCTGGTGGGTCCACGGCGGCTGGCTGGTGGTCACCGACGCGCTCCTCATGGGGCCCTGGCACCACGAGACCGAGCGCTCGCACACCCACCGCCGCGCCCCCACCGACTACGACGCCGACCACGTGCTGCTGCGCATGGTGCGCTGCGTCAACGGGCAGGTGCAGGTCCGGCTGGACTGCATGCCCGTGTTCGACTACGGACGCGCGCCCGCGCAGTGGGAGCACACCGGCCTCGGCTACCACGAGGCCGTCGCGCGCGGCAACGGTCTCTCACTGCGCCTGACCAGCGACATGAACATCGGCTTCGAAGGGTCGCTGGCCACCGCCCGCACCCTGCTCAAGCAGGGCGACGCGCGGTTCGTCGCGCTGTCGTGGAGCGAGCACGAGCCGCCGCACAGCTACGAGGAGGCCCAAGAGCGCCTGGTCTGGACGGTGCACCACTGGCAGCACTGGCTGGACCGCGGCAAGTTCCCCGACCACCCGTGGCGCAGCCACCTGCAGCGCAGCGCCCTCACCCTCAAGGGGCTGACGTTCGCCCCGTCGGGCGCGGTGGCGGCCGCGGCGACCACGTCCCTGCCGGAGACCCCGGGCGGCGACCGCAACTGGGACTACCGGTACACCTGGATCCGCGACTCGACGATGGCGCTGTGGGCCTTCTACACCCTCGGGTACGACTGGGAGGCCAACGACTTCTTCTACTTCATCACCGACGTGGCCGAGGCCGCCGAGGGCAAGCTGCAGATCATGTACGGGCTGGACGGCCGCGAGGAGCTGCCCGAGACGACCCTCGACCACCTGTCCGGCTACGACAACGCCCGCCCGGTGCGCATCGGCAACGAGGCGTACATGCAGGCCCAGCACGACGTGTGGGGCGCCATCATCGGCTCCATCTACCTGTTCGTGCGCAAGCGGGACCGGCTGGACGACCGGCTGTGGAAGATCGTCGTCAAGCAGGTCGAGGACGCGCTGGCCAACTGGCGGCTGCCGGACTGCGGCATGTGGGAGGTGCGCGGCGAGCCGCAGCACTTCACCTCCTCGAAGGTGTTCTGCTGGGTGGCGGCCGACCGCGGCGCCCGGCTGGCGCGCATCCGCGGCGACCACGCCATGGCCGAGCGCTGGCAGAAGGCGGCCGACGAGATCCACGCCGACGTGCTGGCCAACGCCCTGGACGAGCGCGGGGTGTTCGTGGCCCACTACGGCGCGACCAGCCTGGACGCGTCGGCGCTGCTCATCCCGCTGCTGGGCTTCCTGCCCGCCGACGACAAGCGGGTCCGCGAGACCGTGCTCGCCATCGCCGACGAGCTGACCGAGGACGACCTGGTGCTGCGGTACCGGCCGTCGGAGACCGACGACGGCTTCGACTCCGACGAGGGCACGTTCACCATCTGCTCGTTCTGGCTCGTCAGCGCGCTGGTGATGATCGGCGAACTGGACCGCGCCAAGGCCCTGTGCGAGAAGCTGCTCTCCTACGCCAGCCCGCTGCAGCTGTACGCCGAGGAGATCGACCCGCACACCGGCCGCCACCTGGGCAACTTCCCCCAGGCGTTCACCCACCTGGCGCTGATCAACGCGGTGATGCAGGTCATCCGCGCCGAGGAGTACGAGCGCCAGCCCCCGCTGGCCTGACCCCCCGCCGTGGCCAGGGCTCGGCGCCATCCCGCCCGGCCACGGCACCCGGGACGGGGCGTCGGAACCGATCACACGGCACCGGAACCGCCGCCGCGCCGCGGCCGGCGGCGGTAGTGATCAGATCCGGGTGTCCACCCGGCGCCCCGCGGAGGGACGCCGGGTGGACGGGAACGAGCCCCGCCGCGCCTCTCCCTGCCACCTCCTCGATGACGCCTAGAGGACGGCGCCGGAGTCCCCGGACTCGCGGCGGACGGGCCGCTGCGGGCGCTTGGGGTGCGGCGCGGGCGTCTTGCTGTAGTGCTGCAGCACCACGGCCAAGGGCGTGGCGGTGAACACGCTGGAGTACGTGCCGACGCAGATCCCGACCAGCAGCGCGATGGCGAAGTCGGTCAGCGAGTCGCCGCCGAGCAGCGCCAGCGCGGCCAAAATGAAGATCGCGCCCATCCCGGTGTTGACGGTCCGGGGCACGGTCTGCAGGGCGCCGCGGCCGGCGAGGCGGGCGAACGGCGCCTTGGGGTCGTCCCGCCACAGCTCGCGGATGCGGTCGAACACCACCACCGAGTCGTTCACCGAGTACCCGATGATCGTCAGCAGGGCGGCCAGGAACACCCCGTCGATCGGCTTGCCGAGCCAGGCGAACACCCCGATCACCACGATGATGTCGTGGAACATCGCCAGCACCGCGCCCGTGCCGAACGTCCAGCGGAACCGGAACGCCAGGTAGGCCAGCTGGACGAGGAGCGCCACCCCCAGCGCGATCAGCGCCTTGCGGCGCAGCTCGTCGCCCAGGGTGGGGCCGATCAGCTCGTCGCGCTCCTTGGTGACGGTGCCGCCCTTGGCGGCCAGCGCGTCCCGGATGCGCTTCTCCTCCTCGTTGGTGAGGTCCTCGGTGCGCACGGAGATGTTGTCCTGGCCGGACGTCTGCACCACCGCGCGCGGGAACCCGGCGGACGAGACGGCCGCGCGGGCGTCGTCGATGTCGACCGTCCGGCTGGTGGAGTACTCCATGAGGCGGCCCCCGGTGAACTCCACGCCGAAGTTGAGGCCGCGGACGAAGACGCCGGCCAGGGCGAGCACCACGACCAGCCCGGAGATCACCAGGTACAGGCGGCGGTGCCGCATCAGGTCCGGGTCGCGGCGGTCCAGCCACGTGCGCAGGCGGCCCACGGCGCCGATGCCGGTCAGCGCCGGGCGGCGCGCGATCCACCGGCGGGACAGGGCCGTCTCGGTGAGGAAGCGGCTGATCACCATCGCCGACAGCAACGAGGCCAGCACGCCGATGGTGAGGGTGACGCCGAAGCCGCGCACCGGGCCGGAGGCCAGGAAGAACAGCAGCCCGGCGGCCAGCAGGGTGGTGATGTTGGAGTCGGCGATGGCCGACCAGGCCTTGGTGAAGCCGGTGGCCAGGGCGGCGCGCACGCCGCGCCGGCGCGCCGCCCGGTACTCCTCCCGGGCGCGTTCGAAGGCCAGCACGTTGGCGTCGATGGCCATGCCGATGGCCAGCACGAACCCGGCCAGGCCGGGCAGGGTGAGCGTCGCGCCGATCATGATGAGCGCGGCGTAGGAGATCAGGGCGTAGCAGGCCAGCGCGACCGCGCTCAGCGCGCCGACCAGCCGGTAGACGGCGATGATGAACAGCCCGGTGAGGACGATGCCGATGACGGCGGCCTTCCAGCTGGCCTCGATCGCCTCCGCGCCCAGGGTGGGGCCGACCACCCGCTGCTCGATGATCTTCACGGGCACCGGCAGCGAACCGCCCTGGATCAGCGCGGCCAGGTCCCGCGCCTCCTTGGCGGTGAAGTCCCCGGTGATCTGGGTGGAGCCGCCGGTGATCCCGACGTTGCACGGCACCTCCGGGGTGACCTGCGGGGACGAGATGACCTGGCCGTCCAGGACGAAGGCGATGCGGCGTTCGTCCCCGGTGGCGCAGGCGGCGCGGGCGGTGATCCGCTCCCAGATCTTGCCGCCGTCGCCGCGGAACTTGACCGTGACGAACCAGCCGCCGAGGTTCTCCTGGTCGAACCCGGCCTCGGCGGTGCCGATGCCCTCGCCGGTCAGCGCGGCGGGTCCGATGAGGATCTGCCCGCCCTGCTCGTCGGGCAGCAGCTGCTCGCCCTTCTCCTTGTCGGGCTTGCCGTCGTTGACGCGGACGGGGTGCGCGGTGAGCTGCGCGGTCTTCCCGATCACCTGGGTGGCGCGGGTCGGGTCCTGCACGTCGGGCAGCTCGACGATGATGCGCCGCTCCCCCGACCGGGTGAGCGACGACTCGGCCACGCCGAGCGCGTCGACGCGGCGTTCGAGCACCTGCTTGGCGCGGTCGGTGGACGCGGCGTCGGCCTTGGCGTGCGGCCCGTCCTGGGTCTCCAGGACGATCTGGGTGCCGCCGCGCAGGTCGAGGCCGAGCCGGGCGGGCTGGGACAGGGCGTAGAACAGGGACGCGGCGAGCACTGCCAGAGACACCAGCGCCCGCACCGCGTTGGCGCGTGACAAGGGAAACCTCCACGAGGACTGCGGCCCTCTCCGAGGGACCGCGGACACCGGCGTGCGCCGGTCGGGTCAGATCGGCCGGAGCGTCGTGGAGCACGGAGGGGCGCGGCCGCGCGCGACGGCGCGCCCGGCGGACGGCATGCGCGTCGTCGGCTCGGGACGGCGCGCGACGGCATGCGAGGGGAGGCCCGCGCGCGGGGCGGTCGGCAGGACGGCCGCATGCGCCGCGCCGGACGGCGCTCCG
>NZ_BCQU01000113.1:0-21301 GCF_001552235.1 Actinomadura rubrobrunea NBRC 15275
GGAGGCCGCCGGTCGCGGCGCGCCGCCGCGCCGCGACCCGACCGGGTCAGACGCCGTCGGCGGACAGCAGCCGCCACGAATGCGTGACGGTGGCGGCGGCGGTGCCGAGATCTCGGCCGGAATAGGTCCACCGTCCGCGCAGGCGCCACGGCCGCCCCGTGCCGTCCTGCAGGAACACCTGGAGAGGGAAGCACGCTTCGTGCGCGCGGATGTACCCGGCCGGATCGACCGTGGCCGTGAGCTCGGGCTCGCCGTCGCAGCGGATGCCCATGACGCGCGTCCCCGCATCCTGCCGTAGAAGGCCCCGGGTCAGGTCGTGCACCAGCAGGGAGACGTAGTCCGGGCCGAGCCACCTCAGGTCGGGCAGCGCGGCGGGCGGGGGGAATCCGTACAGTTCTGGACCGCCGGTCACAGGCGCACGGTAGCGCCAACGTCACGGTCTCGTCACTGGTTTCCTGCACGGTTTTTCGCGCTGAGCCGAAACTCTTGCGCGTTCCGGCGGTGTCGGACCGAGATCGACGCGCGCGTCGACGCGACGCGGTCGGACGACGGCGGGGCGCGGGCGCCCCGTCAGGACGGGCGGCAGGCGGCGAGCATCGCGTCCCAGCGGGCCAGCTTGACGCGCTCGCCCCGGTTCAGCGACCTGGCCAGCGCCCTCTCCGCGGCGTCCAGGTTGAGCCAGTCGTCGTAGGTCACCACCGGCAGCGCGCGCTCCGCCAGCAGCTCCTCGATCTTGCGGGCCGGCGGCTCCCGGTCGGCGGCCAGGTCGGCCAGCAGGTTCGCGACGGTCTCGGCGGCGTCGGACTTGTTGGTGCCGACCACGCCGGTCGGGCCGCGCTTGATCCAGCCCGCCACGTACTCGCGGGGCACCGGGGAGCCGTCGGGCGCGAGGATGCGCCCGCCCCGGTTCGGCACGACGTGGGCGCGGTCGTCGAACGGCACGCCGGGCAGGGGGACGCTCTGGTAGCCGACCGAGCGCAGCACCATCCCGACCGGCAGCGTCTCGTACTCGCCGGTGCCGGTGACGCGGCCGTCGTCGCCGAGCCGGGTGCGCTCCAGCCGCAGCGCCTCGACGCGGCCGGCGCCGAGGATCTCGCGCGGCGCGCGCCAGAACCGCACGTCGATGCGGCGCGGCTTGGCGCCGGGCGGCTCGTCCGTCCAGCGGCCCAGCACCGCGACGTTGCCGCGCACGTGCCGGTCGGATTCGGCCAGCGCCGCGCTCGCCGGGTCGAGCCGCAGGTCGTCGGGGCTGACGTGGATCTCGGCGTGCGGCAGCTCGCCCAGCTCGCGCAGCTCCTTGGTGGTGAACTTGGCCTGCGCCGGGCCGCGCCGCCCGATCATGTGGATGCGGCGGACCCGGCTGCCGGCCAGCGCCGCCAGCACGTGCTCGGGGACGTCGGTGTCGCGCAGCTCGTCGGCGCTCTTGGCCAGGATCCGCACCACGTCGACGGCGACGTTGCCCACGCCGATCACCGCGACCTCCTCGACCGACAGGTCGAAGCGGTGGTCGGCGGCGTCGGGGTGGCCGCAGTACCAGTTGACGAAGTCGGTGGCGGCGACGCTGCCGGGCAGGTCCTCGCCGGGCACGCCGAGGCGCCGGTCCACCATGGCGCCGGTGGCGTAGACGACCGCGTCATAGCACTCCAGCAGGTCGGCGCGGGTCAGGTCGCGGCCGAACTCGACGCGGCCGAAGAACCGCACGGCCGGGTGCTCCAGCACGCGCTGCAGGTAGCGGGCGATCGACTTGATGGACTTGTGGTCGGGCGCGACGCCGTAGCGGACCAGCCCGTAGGGCGTCGGCAGCCGGTCGAACACGTCCACCTGGACGTCCCCGCCGGACTGCTTGACCAGGGCTTCGGCGGCGTACAGGCCCGCGGGCCCGGAACCGACGACCGCGACGCGCGCACCAGGTGTCATGTCGGCCATTGTGCCCACGGCGCCCGCGAAATGACATGGCTCACAGGCTCACGTGTCCACCAGGTGACAGTAAGAACGAGGAGTGGGGAGGTGCCCCTGCCCTCCAGGACAGGGGCACCTCCCCACTCGGCCGATCCGTCCGTCGCGCGGATCCGTCAGCGCGGGAGGGACGCGACGCCCGGCTCCAGGAAGCGGGCGCCGTTCACCTCCTCCGAGATGCCGGTGCGGTCCAGGTACGGGGTGATGCCGCCCAGGTGGAACGGCCACCCCGCGCCGAGGATCATGCACAGGTCGATGTCCTGCGGCGCGCCGACCACGCCCTCGTCCAGCATGATCCGGATCTCCTCGGCCAGGGCCCGCAGCGCCCGCGCCAGCACCTGCTCCTCGGTGGACGGCGCGTCGCCCCCGGAGAAGATCTCCACGACCTCCGGATCGAGGGTGAAGTCGGGCCGGTACACGCTCGTCTTGCCGGCGGCGACCATCTTGGCCAGGTTCTCCGACAGCGGGAAGCGGTCCGGGAAGGCGGCGTGCAGCGTCTCGTTGACGTGCAGCGCGATGGCCGGTCCGACCAGGCCCATCAGCACGAACGGCGGCATCGGCAGGCCCAGCGGGGCGGCGGCGCGCTCGGCGACCTCGATCGGCGTGCCCTCGTCGACCGCCTTGACGATCTCGGCGAGCAGCCGCACCAGGATCCGGTTGACCACGAACGCCGGCGCGTCCTTGACCAGCACGCAGGACTTCTTCAGCTGCTTGCCGACGGCGAACGCGGTGGCCAGCGCGGCGTCGTCGGTCCGCTCCCCGCGGACGATCTCCAGCAGGGGCAGCACCGCGACCGGGTTGAAGAAGTGGAAGCCCACGACCCGCTCGGGGCGCCGCAGCTTGGACGCCATCTCGGTGACCGACAGCGAGGAGGTGTTGGTGGCCAGCACGCACTCGTCCGAGACCACGGCCTCGACCTCGGCGAACACCTTCTGCTTGACCGACATCTCCTCGAAGACGGCCTCGATCACGAAGTCGGCGCCGGCGAACGCGTCCTTGGACAGCGACCCGGTGATCAGCGACTTGAGCCGGGCCGCCTTGTCGGCCGACACCCGGCCCTTGGCCAGCAGCTTGTCGATCTCGCCGTGCGCGTAGCCGACGCCCTTGTCGAGCCGCTCCTGGTCCAGGTCGGTCATCACGACCGGAACCTCCAGGCGGCGGGCGAACAGCAGCGCCAGCTGGCTCGCCATCAGGCCCGCGCCGACCACGCCGACCTTGGTGACGGGACGCGCCAGGCTCTTGTCGGGCGCCCCGGCCGGCTTCTTGGCGCGCTTCTGGGTGAGGTCGAACGCGTACAGCCCGGCGCGCAGCTCGTCGCTCATGATGAGGTCGGCCAGCGCGTCGTCCTCGGCGGCGAAGCCCTCGTCGCGGGTGCGGTCCTTGGCCGCGGCCACCAGGTCCAGGGCCCGCACGTACGACGGCGCGGCCCCGTGCAGCTTGCCCTCGACGGTCCACCGGGCCTGCGCGACGGCGTCGTCCCACGCCTTGCCCTTGTCGACGGGCCGGCGCTCGACGGCGACCTCGCCCTTGAGCACCCGGGCGGTCCAGGCCAGCGACTCCTCCAGGAAGTCGGCCGGGTCGAACATGGCGTCGGCGATGCCCAGCTCGTACGCCTGCGGCCCCTTGAGCTGCCGGTTCTGCGCCAGCGGGTTCTCGATGATGACCTTGAGGGCGTTCTCGGCGCCGATCAGGTTGGGCAGCAGGTACGTGCCGCCCCACCCGGGCACCAGGCCGAGGAACGCCTCCGGCAGCGACAGCGCCGGGACCGAGGAGGAGATCGTCCGGTAGGTGCAGTGCAGCGCGATCTCCACGCCGCCGCCCATGGCCGCGCCGTTGATGTAGGCGAACGTCGGGACGCGCAGCTCGCCGAGGCGCCGGAACACGTCGTGCCCGAGCCGGGCGATGGCCCGGGCCTCGTCCTTGCTCTTCAGCGCGTTGACGCCCTTGAGGTCGGCGCCGACGGCGAAGATGAACGGCTTGCCGGTGACCGCGACGGCGACGATGTCGTCGCGCCCGGCGACCTGGTCGAGGGCGTCGTTCAGCTCGAGCAGACCGCGCGGCCCGAAGGTGTTGGGCTTGGTGTGGTCGTGCCCGTTGTCGAGGGTGATGAGCGCCGCCCGGCCGGCGCCGTACGGCAGCTGCACGTCGCGGACGCGGGCGTGCGTGACCACCTCGTCCGCGGCTCGGTCCTCGCTCGCCAGCAGCGAGCGCCACATCTCCACGCTGCTCACTTGGCGCCCTCCCAGTTCACGTTCTCCCACAGGACGGTGCCGCCCATGCCCATGCCGACGCACATGGTGGTCAGGCCGTAGCGGACGTCGGTGCGCTCCTCGAACAGCCGCGACAGCTGGTTCATCAGCCGCACGCCGGAGGAGGCCAGCGGGTGGCCCATCGCGATCGCGCCGCCCCACGGGTTCACCCGCGGGTCGTCGTCGGCGATCTTGAAGTGCTCCAGGAACGCCAGCACCTGCACGGCGAACGCCTCGTTGATCTCGATGAGGCCGATGTCGTCCATGGTGAGGGCGTTGCGGGCGAGCAGCTTCTCGGTGGCCGGGACCGGGCCGACGCCCATGACCTCCGGCTCCACCCCGGCGAAGGCGAAGTCCACCAGCCGCATGCGCGGGGTCAGCCCGAGCTCGCGGGCCACGTCCTCGGCGGCCAGCAGGCAGGCGGTGGCGCCGTCGTTGAGCCCGGCGGAGTTGCCCGCCGTCACCTTGCCCGCCACCCGGAACGGCGTCTTCAGGCCGGCCAGGCCCTCCATCGTGGTGTCGGGGCGCAGCGGCTCGTCCTCGGTGGCCAGGCCCCAGCCCTTCTCGGCCGAGCGGACCGCGGTCGGCACCAGGTCCGGCTGGATCTTGCCCGCGGCGTAGGCGGCGGCCGCCTTCTGCTGGCTGCGCATCGCGTACGCGTCGGCCCGCTCCTTGGTGATCTGCGGGAACCGGTCGTGCAGGTTCTCCGCCGTGGCGCCCATGACCAGCGCGGACGGGTCGACCAGCTTCTCGGCCAGGAAGCGCGGGTTGGGGTCGACGCCCTCGCCCATCGGGTGACGGCCCATGTGCTCGACGCCGCCCGCGATCGCGACGTCGTAGGCGCCGAAGGCGATGCTCGAACCGGTGGTGGTGACGGCGGTCATCGCGCCCGCGCACATGCGGTCGATCGCGTATCCGGGCACGCTCTTGGGCAGCCCGGCCAGCACGGCGGCGGCCCGTCCGATGGTCAGGCCCTGGTCGCCGGTCTGGGTGGTCGCCGCGATCGCCACCTCGTCCACCCGCTCGGGCGGCAGCGACGGATTGCGGCGCATCAGCTCGCGGATGGCGCGGACGACCAGGTCGTCCGCCCGGGTCTCGGCGTACAGGCCCTTCGGGCCCGCCTTGCCGAACGGCGTGCGTACGCCGTCCACGAACACGACGTCGCGTGCGGTACGGGGCACGGTCGTCCTCCTCGGATGATCACGGCGCCGGGCACCGGACGGCCCCGGCTACTCGCGGGTAACCATGCCCATCCTACTCGTCAGTAACCACTGATGGCGCGCCGTTCCGCACACCCGCTCCCGCCGGGACGGCGGCGGGAACGGCGGGCAGCCGCACGGTGATGACGAGGCCGCCCTCGGGACGCGGCCGCGTGTCGATCACGCCGCCGTGCGCCCGCACCACCGCCGCGACGATCGACAGCCCCAGCCCCGCGCCCTCGGCGGACCCGACCCGGTCGCCGCGCAGCCGCCGGAACGGCTCGAAGATCGCGCCGACCTCGTACGACGGCACGGCGCGGCCGGTGTTGGCGACCCGCAGCACCGCCGCGCCGTCCTCCCGCCCGGTCGACACCCAGACCCGCCCGCCGGGGACGTTGTACTTCACCGCGTTCTCGACCAGGTTGACCGCGCACCGCTCCAGCAGCACCGGGTCGCCGAGCACCGTCGCCGGCCGGGCGTCCACCTCCACGGTCAGGTCCTTGTCGGCGGCCTGCTCCCCGAGCTGGTCCACGGCGCTGCGCACCACGTCCGGCAGCGGAGTCTCGGTGCGGGTGTCCAGCTCGCGCTCGCTGCGCGCCAGCATCAGCAGCCCCTCGATCAGCCGCTCGTGCCGCGCGGTGTTGCCGAGCAGCACGTCCGCCAGCGCCTTGGTCTCCGGCGGGTTCTTGCTGCTGGCCAGCGCGACCTCCAGCACCGTCCGGTTGATCGTCAGCGGGGTGCGCAGCTCGTGGGAGGCGTTGGCCACGAACCGGCGCTGGGCGTCGAACGCCCGGTGCAGCCGGTCCAGCATGTGGTCGAACGTGTCGGCGAGGTCCTTGATCTCGTCGCGGGGGCCGTCCAGCGCGATCCGCTCGTGCAGGGTGCTCTCCGACAGCCGCCGCGCCGTCGCCGTCACCCGGTGCAGCGGACGCAGCATCCGCCCCGCCACGATGTACCCGATCACGATGGCCAGCACGCCCACCACCAGCAGCGTCAGCAGGCAGCTCTGCAGCAGCTGCGCCAGCACCTCGCGCTTCTGCTCGGCCATCTGCCGCTCGGCCTCCTGCCGCAGCGCCATGAGCTGATCCAGCCGCAGGGGCCACGCGCCCTCGGCGAGCCCCCGTACGAAGGCGTCCGAGGTCTCGGAGGGCACCCTGAACCGGGCGTCGATCGCCCGCGCCGTCAACCAGTACGTGACGGCCACCAGCGCCCCCGCCGTCACCATGAACAACGCCCCGTACACCAGCGTCAGGCGAACCCGCACACTGAGCCGCATCCGGTTCATAGCCGGTACCCCGATCCCGTGACGGTCTCGATGACCGGGGGATCGCCGAGCTTGCGGCGCAGCGTCGCCATGGTGACGCGGACGACGTTGCTGAACGGGTCGATGTTCTCGTCCCACGCCCGTTCCAGCAGCCGCTCGGCGCTGACCACCCCGCCCTCGGCCCGCAGCAGCTCCTCCAGCACGGTGAACTCCTTCTTCGTGAGCCGCAGCGGCCGTCCGTCCCGGGTCGCCTCGCGCCGGTGCGGGTCGAGCCGGATGCCCGCCCGTTCCAGCACCGGCGGCACCGGCCGCACCGCGCGGCGCGCCAGCGCCCGCACCCGCGCCAGCAGCTCGTCGAAGACGAACGGCTTGGGAAGGTAGTCGTCGGCGCCGAGCGCCAGGCCCGCCACCCGCTGGTCCACGTCCCCGGCGGCGGTCAGCATGAGGATCCGCCCGCCGTAGGACTGCGCCACCAGCTCCCGGCACACCTCGTCGCCGTGCACGGTGGGCAGGTCACGGTCCAACACGATCACGTCGTATTCGGTGTAGGAGGCGCGCTCCAGCGCCGCGTCCCCGTCATAGGCCACGTCGACCGCCAGGGCCTGCTCCCGCAGCCCCTCGGCGATCGTGTCGGCCAGCAACCGCTCGTCCTCCACGACCAACACCCGCATGCCCCCGAGCATGTCCCGCCGGGGGTTAAACCGCGGTAAGCCGCAGCACGGTCCCCGGAGGGGAGGCGGCCGGGCACGGCGAGTACATTTCGGGTGGCTGGCGAACACAAGGGGAGCTGGGGAAACACCATGGAACTGATCCATTCGGGCAAGGTCCGCGACGTCTACGCCGACGGCGACGACCTGATTCTGGTCGCCTCCGACCGGGTGAGCGTCTACGACGTGGTGCTGCCCACCCCGATCCCCGACAAGGGCAAGATCCTCACGCGGCTGTCGCTGTGGTGGTTCGAGCGGCTCGCCGACATCATCCCCAACCACGTGATCTCGGCGACCGACGTGCCCGACGAGTGGCGCGGACGCGCCATCCGCTGCCGCCGCCTGACCATGCTGCCGGTGGAGTGGATCGCGCGCGGCTACCTGACGGGCCTCGGCCTGAAGGAGTACGAGAAGAACGGGACCGTCTCGGGGGTGACGCTGCCGCCCGGCCTGGTCGAGGCGTCGAAACTGCCGGAACCGATCCTCACCCCGACCACGAAGGCCGCCGAGGGGCACGACGAGTTCATCACCTACGCCGACGTGGCGGAGCAGATCGGCGCCGACACCGCGGCCCGGCTCCGCGACGTCACCCTGGAGGTCTACCGGCGCGGCGCCGAACTGGCCGCCGAACGGGGCATCATCATCGCCGACACCAAGCTGGAGTTCGGCCGCGCCCCCGACGGCTCGCTCGTCCTCGCCGACGAGGTGCTGACCCCCGACTCGTCCCGCTTCTGGCCCGCCGACGAGTATCAGCCCGGCCGTCCCCAGCACTCCCTGGACAAGCAGTTCGTCCGCGACTGGAGCAGCACCCTCGACTGGGACCGCACGCCCCCCGGCCCGGAGATCCCGCAGGAGATCGTGGACGCGACCCGCGCCCGCTACATCGACGTCTACGAACGCCTCACCGGCGAGCGCTGGGACGGCTGACCGCGCGGCTTCGCGCCTTCGGGCACGCTCCGGGCCCCACACAGGTCGTGGCTGGACTGCAATCGGAGGAGCCGCTGCCTGAACTCCCAGCACCCCGCTGACCGCGGGGAGCCGGATAGGGGCGAGGCGGTCATGCAACGTCCTTGACCGACTGCGCGTGGGTGCGTCCTTGTCGTTCACGCGGAGATACGCCCAGGCGTAGGAAGCGCTCAACGGCGGCGCTGACGTGCGGATTCAGGACGCCTCACGCGGGCCGCCGGCGATCTCGATCGGCTGGTGGCGCGCTGTGCCGCGGCATCCGTGCTGACCGCGGGGAGTCGAGGGCGCGAGGCCGGGCATGGGGCGGCCGTGAGCCGATTGCGCGTGGGCGCGTGCCTGTCGCTGACCGGGAGATATGCCCGGTTCGGTCGCCAGGCCGCGGCCGCGCTGCGGGTGTGGGAAGCGTTCGACGGCGGTGTCGACGTGCGGATTGACGACGACCGGGGCGACCGTGAGCGTCTCCGTACGACTTTCCGAGACATCGCCGCCGGCTGCGATGTGCTGCTGGGCCCCTATTCGACGGACCTGATGCGGGCCGCCGGCGACCTCGCCGCCGACCTCGACCGGCTGGTCTGGAACCACGGCGGATCGGGGGACGACGTCCAGACGGCCCATCCCGGTCACGTCGTCTCGGTGCCGACGCCGGCGAGCCGGTACGGCGATCCGTTCGTGCGGCACCTCGCGGACACGGACGCATGCGCGCGGCTGTGGATCGTCCATGGCAAGGGCCGATTCGGCAGGCAGGTCGCCCGGGGCGCCGAAGCGGCGGCCCGGACGGCGCGCATCGGCGTCGCCGGCGTCGGACGGCTACCTGAGCAGGGCGAACCAGCTCCTTGGGGGCTGCTGTGCGCCGGGTCCTTCGACGAGGACGTCCAGACGGTGCGCGCGGCCCGGCGCCTGCACGACCCGCCGACGACCTTGTGCGCGGTGGCGGCGGGCGTGCGCGAGTTCGGCGACGTGATCGACGACCCCCGCGGGATCTACGGGGTAGGGCAGTGGTTCCCAGGGCGCACCCGCACACCGGATCTCGGCCTGGGGGAGAGGGCCTTCATCGAGGCCTATCGGAAAAGGACGGGAGCCGCCCCCGACTATCCGGCGGCCCAGGCGTTCGCTGCGGCGGTGATAGCCGCGCACTGCGTCCATGCGGCCGGAACCACGCGGCGCCGAGCACTGTGGGCCGCCGCCTCACACCTGCGCGCCACCACGATGTTCGGCGACTTCGCGATCGCCCCCGCCACAGGCGCCCAGATCGCCCACAAGGCCGCCGTGGTCCGATGGACGTCCGGATGGCCACAGGCGGTCACCCGACAATGGTGACATCGCAGAGTGTGCGCTCGGCCTGATCGGTATCCGACCGTGTCGATCACGGCGTGAGGGAAATGGTCCGAATTCTCGAAGCGACACCGACTCACGTCGAGGCTCGCGAGCGCTGACATCGAGGCGGCCGGGTGCGGCGCGAAAGCTTCCGGCGCGATGGCCGCGCGGCTGATGTGTGTGTTGCATGATCGCCTTGTGGTCGCGAGTGGAACGTGGGGACCAAGGACCGCATCCCCTACAGACGCCACCACTACGCTGAGGCTTCACAGCCGATCATCACCTGACCGGCGACGATCGGTCGTCCCCTGTTCGTCCGGATGCATGGATTGTGGTCCCCGTCAGGTCGCCAGAGGCGGGCAGTCAGCGGGCAGAGGGTTCATTCGCCAACTGCCACGCATAAGCGTTGGTCTCGTCGATCTCAGCGACCGCTCGCTGGGCGGCAGCCTGCTCGCCTCGCTCGCGAAGCAGGCGCACAAGAAGATACAAGGCGTACTTGTCTCCATGGAGAGCGCGATGCCGTAGCTCGCTATCTCGATCTTCTTCGTACAACAACCGATCCAAGCGGCGTTGCGCATGCCGATCGGTTTCACCTCGCGTGGCGAGCTCATCAAGTCGCCCTGCCCTCGCGAGCAGGTCCATGTGCCACAGATGCGCATCAGCCTTCAGGTCATCCGGGCTGTCGCACTCGGCAACAGATCTGATCAATGAGATGGCCGTATCCCAGTCGCCTTGCTCCTCCGCTGCACGTACAAGGGCTGATGAACGGCCGCGAACGTGATGGATTCCGCGCCCGACAGGGCACATCGTTGTCGCTTTGGAATAAGAGACCCAGCAGCCAAGGAACTCACCGCGGGCTGATCTGACTGACGCGAAGGCAGAAGCGCCAGCGGTCCAGGCCAGGGACACAGCCGCTCAGCCGCTCAGAGGGGGCGCCTAATGCGGGTTTAACCCTTGAGTGGCTGTGATGGCTTCTCGCTGGGGGCGTGGGCTCTTGGTGAGGAGGTCATGTGATGAGAACTCGAGTGGCGGCCGTCCTGATCATGGTGATGGCCGGTGCGGCGGCCTGTGGGGGTGAGGACGGCGGCGCGCAGGTGGCCAGCGCCGGAGGATCAGCGGCGGCTAAGGCGTCGGCGTCGCCGTCGAAGTCGCTGGACCCTGACGACGCGATGCTCCAGTTCGCCCGGTGCATGCGGGCGAACGGCGTCAACGTCCCGGACCCCCAGGGCGGTGATTTGAAGGGGATGCGGCTCGCGGTCAAGGGCGTCGATCGCGACAGGCTTCAGGACGCCATGGAGAAGTGCCGGCCGTATCTGATGGCAGGGGGCAGGATCCCCGACCTGAAGGACCCCAAGGTGCGCGACCAGTACACCGAGTTCGCGCAGTGCATGCGGCAGCAGGGCGTCGACATCCCCGATCCCGACCCGGACGGCTCGTTCCGCCTGCCGGAGGGCAAGATCGACAGGTCCCGGCTGGACAAGGCGCGTGAGGCGTGCAGGCACCTGCTGCCGGGGGCGCGGCGATGAAGGCCAAGAGGATCGTCGTGGGTGCCGTCGTGGTCGTCGCGGCGGGCGGCGGCGCTGCCGTGCTGGCTCTGGGCGGCGGTGACGACGGCGGGGCGTCGGCCCAGGACGGAGCCGCGCTCGCGACCGCGCAGGTCACCAGGGGAGACCTCGTCGACACCGAGAAGGTGGACGGGACCCTGACCTTCGACGGCGAGGAGACCGTGCGGACCGGGGCGTCCGGGGTCGTCACGGCGGCGCCCGCGCAGGGACGGAAGATCCGCCGGGGCGCGAGCCTGCTGCGCGTCGACAACCGCCCCGTGACACTGATGTACGGAGACCTGCCGATGTACCGGACCCTGTCGGTGGGAAGCGAGGGCGCGGACGTCGAACAGCTCGAACGCAACCTCGACGCCCTCGGCTACGACGTGACCGTGGACAAAACGTTCACCTCTGCGACGGCGGACGCGGTCCGCAGGTGGCAGGACGATCGGGGCCTGCCGCAGACCGGCCGGGTGGATCCGGCGCAGGTGGTGTTCCTGCCCGGGGTCGTCCGCGTCAAGGAGGTCAAGGCCCCCAAGGGCGCGCGGACGGCCCCCGGGCAGCCGGTGCTGACCGTCACCAGCACGCGCCGCATCGTCCACGTGGATCTCGAGGCCGACAAGCAGGACCTGGCGACGAAGGGCGACCGCGTCACGGTCGAGCTGCCCGGCGGGCGGCGCGTCACCGGCACGGTGTCCTCCGTCGGCTCCGTCGCCGAGCGGACCGGCGGCCAGCAGACCGCCGGCCAGCAGGACCAGAAGACCACCGTCGACGTCGAGATCACCCTGGACGAGGGCGCCCGCACCGGCGGGCTCGACCAGGCGCCGGTGACGGTGGAGCTGACCAGCGAACGGCGGAAGAACGTCCTGTCGGTGCCGGTCGAGGCGCTGCTGGCGCTGCGCGAGGGCGGCTTCGGCGTGGAGGTCGTCGACGGCGCGGCGCGGCGGATCCTGCCCGTCGAGACCGGGGCGTTCGGCGGCGGCCGCGTGGAGGTCAGCGGGGCCGGGCTCCGCGAGGGCATGAAGGTCGGGGTGCCCGCGAAATGACGATCGTGGAGTTGGAAGGGGTCACCAAGGAGTATCCGGGCGGCGTCACGGCGCTGCGCGGCGTCGACCTGGTGATCGAACGGGGCGAGCTGACCGCGATCGTCGGCCCGTCGGGGTCGGGCAAGTCGACGCTGCTGCACATCATCGGCACGCTGGACCGGCCCACCGCAGGGCGGGTGCGGATCGCCGGGCACGAGGTCGCCGACCTGGGCGACCGGGAGCTGTCGGCGCTGCGGGCGCGGCACATCGGGTTCGTGTTCCAGGCGTTCCACCTCGCCGACGGCGTGACCGCGCTGGACAACGTGGCCGACGGGCTGCTCTACAGCGGCGTCCCGCTGCGCGAACGCAGGCGCCGCGCCGCCGAGGCCCTGGAGCGCGTCGGCCTGGGCGGGCGCGCCGGCCACAGGCCGCACCAGCTGTCGGGCGGCGAACGGCAGCGGGTCGCGGTGGCGCGCGCCGTCGTCGGGGACCCGGACCTGCTGCTGGCCGACGAGCCCACCGGAAACCTGGACAGCGCGGCGGGCGGCGAGGTGCTGCGGCTGCTCGGCGCCCTGCACGACGCCGGGACCACCGTCGTGATCATCACCCATGACCGCGACGTGGCCGCGTGGACGCCCCGGCGGGTGCGCGTGCGCGACGGCCGGATCGTCGCCGACGAACGGGCGGGGGTGTCCGTCCGATGAGGCGCGCCGGGGACACGGAGCGGCTGGTCGCGGCCCGGCTGAGCGCGCCGGACGTGGTGCGGGTCGGGCTGGCGGGGCTGCGGACGCGGCGGACCCGGGTGGTGCTGTCGGCGCTGGGCATCGCGATCGGCATCGCCACGATGGTCGCGGTGATCGGGATCTCCTCGTCCAGCCGGGAGGACCTGATGCGGCGGCTCGACCGGCTCGGCACCAACCTGCTGACCGCTCAGCCGGGCGACACGCTGTTCGGCGAGCGGGCCCGGCTGCCGGAGGCGGCCCCGGCCATGGTCGCGCGGATCGGCCCGGTCACGTCGGTCGCCGCCACGGGGACCGTCGACGCGTCGGTGCGCCGCACCGACCGCATCCCCGAGGAGATCACCGGCGGCATCGCCGTGCGGGCCGCCACCGTCGACCTGCCGCGCACCCTGAAGACCGGCGTCCGCACGGGGGCCTGGCTGAACGCGGCCACCGGCCGCTACCCGGGCGTGGTGCTCGGCGCGGAGGCGGCCGCGCGGCTGGGCGTCGACCGGGTCGGCGTCCGGGTGTGGATCGGCGGGCGCTGGTTCACCGTCCTCGGCGTGCTCGACACGGCCGAACTGGCGCCCGAGATCGACCGGTCGGCGCTGGTCGGCTGGGACGCGGCGGCGCGGTACCTCGGCTTCGACGGGCATCCGACGACGATCTACGCGCGGTCGGCGGACGCGGCGGTGGAGGACGTGCGGGCCGTGCTCGCCCGCACCGTCAACCCGGAGCACCCGGAGGAGGTGGAGGTGAGCCGCCCCTCCGACGCGCTGCAGGCCAAGGCCGCCGCCTCCGGCGCGTTCACCGGGCTGCTGCTCGGACTGGGCGCGGTGGCGCTGCTGGTCGGCGGGGTCGGCGTCGCCAACACCATGGTGATCTCGGTGCTGGAGCGGCGCCGCGAGATCGGGCTGCGCCGGTCGCTGGGCGCCACCCGCGGGCAGGTGCGCGTCCAGTTCCTGGCCGAGTCGCTGCTGCTGTCGGCGTTCGGCGGCGCGGCGGGGGCGGTGCTGGGCGCGGCGGTCACCGTGGTCTTCGCCCTGTACCGGGGCTGGCCGCCGGTCGTGCCGGCGTGGGCGCTCGGCGGGGCGGTCGCCGCGACCCTGGCGATCGGCACGGCGGCCGGGCTGTACCCCGCGGCGCGGGCGGCGCGGCTGTCGCCGACGGCGGCCCTGGCCACGGTCTGACATAACGGTGCATCATGGGGCAATCTTCCGACCGTTGTCCGGGGGAGGTGTCCCGCCATGCCCGTGTCCCGTCCGGTCCGCGAGCGCTGCCGGGAGTTCCTCGGCCTCGACACCGACATCCGGTACATCTTTCCGGCGACGGCGGCCGGCGGCGGCGCGGGATTCCTCTTCGTCGTCACCGAGGACCAGGTCACGGTGATCTGCACCGGCGGGCTCGGGCGGGCCAAGCCGAAGAGCGTCTGGGGGAGCTACCCGCGCGGCACCCGCATCGGCCCGGTGGAGAGCGGGGCGGGCGCCGAGTTCGAGTTCGCCGGCGCCTGGTTCGAGGTGGACGACCAGTACGTGCCCGTCATCAACGCCGCCGACGCCGAGATCTTCGACCGCGACAGCCTGCCCCGCGACCCGCTCCCCGACCTGTGAGCCGCGGGCCCGCGGAACAAACGGCGGGCCGCGCGTCGTTGCCCACTGCCATGGACCGGTACGGGCAGTACGAGGCGTTCGAGCGCGCCCGCATGCACTTCGAGCTGCGCGACCCGGCCGCGGCGGCCCGCATCCTCGAACCGCTGGCCGAGCAGCAGCCGGACAACCGCGCGGTCGTCGAGCTGCTCGCGCGCTGCTACTTCCATTCCGCGCAGCTCCGCCGGGCCGAGCGGGCGTTCCGGCGGCTGCTGGAGCTCGCGCCGGACGACGCGTGGGCGCACGAGGCGCTGGCCCGGACGCTCGAGCGGCAGAGCCGCCCCGCCGAGGCCGAGCCGTACCGCAAGCTCGCCCTGGCCATGGGCGGCAAGACCGGCTGGTGATCTCGGGGGCGAAGGACGTCCCGCGGGCCGCGAGGCGGCCTTCGCCCCAGGGCTACAGCTCGCCCTTGGTCTCCAGCCGTTGGAACGCCTTGGCCAGCGGTTTGGCCACCAGCCTCACCTGCCACTGGCGGGCGCCGAGCTTGCGCAGCGCCGCGCCGACCGCCTCCGCGGTCGCCTCGGCGGGCGGCGACCACGCCAGCCGCCGCACGCAGTCGGGCTGGAGCAGGTTCTCGGTCGGCATGGTGTGCTCGTCGGCCAGCGCCGCCACCACGGCGCGCGCGGCGGCCAGGCGCTTGGCCGCCGCCGGGTCGCGTTCGGCCCAGCGGTGCGCCGGCGGCGGGCCCTCGCCGGGGACGCTGGCGTCCGGCAGCGCCCGGTCGGGCAGGGACCGCGCCCGCGACACCGCCCGCAGCCACGCCGACTGGTGGCGGCGGGCGCCGCGGTTGCGCATCGACGGCAGGGCCTGCAGGTCGGCCGGGGTGCCGGGCTGGTGCTGCGCCAGCTCGATGATCGCCGCGTCCTGCAGCACCCGGCCCGGGGACAGGTCGCGTTCCCGGGCGATCCGGTCGCGGGTGTTCCACACCTCGCGGACCACCGCCAGGGCCCGCCGGGTGCGCACGCGGTGGATGCCGGACGTGCGGCGCCACGGGTCGGGCCGCGGCGGCTTGGGCGGCGTGGCCAGGATCGCCGCGAACTCCTCCAGCGCCCACTCCAGCTTGCCCGCCGCGCGCAGCTGGTCCTCGAGGGCGTCGCGCAGCTCCACCAGCAGCTCGACGTCCAGCGCCGCGTACCGCAGCCAGTCCTCCGGCAGCGGACGGGTCGACCAGTCGGCCGCCGAGTGCCCCTTCTCCAGCGTGAAGCCGAGGACGTTCTCCACCATCGAGCCGAGCCCGACGCGCGGATAGCCCAGCAGCCGCCCGGCCAGCTCGGTGTCGAACAGGCGGCGCGGGCGGATGCCGACCTCGGCCAGGCAGGGCAGGTCCTGGGTGGCGGCGTGCAGCACGATCTCGGCGCCGTCCAGCGCGGCGTCCAGGCCGGACAGGTCCGGCAGCGCCACCGGGTCGATCAGCGCGGTGCCCGCGCCGCGGCGGCGCAGCTGGATGAGATAGGCGCGCTGCCCGTACCGGTAGCCGGAGGCCCGCTCGGCGTCCACGGCGACCGGTCCGGTGCCGGCCGCGAACGCGGCGATGACACGTTCCAATCCGGCGGCGGTGGCGACCACCGGCGGCACGCCGTCCCGGGGCTCCAGCAGCGGCACGGCGCCGCGCGGGGGCGCGGTGCCGGCGGCGTGCACGGCCCGGTCGGCGGCGCCGGCGGACCGCCCGCCGGCGCCGTCACCGGACGGTTCCGGAACGGACGGCTCCGGGGCGGGCGAGATGGAGGCGGACTGCTGATCGGCGGCCGCCGCGGCGGACGTCACGGCTGGACGTGCCTCCGCCGGGCCCTCGTCGGCGGCTTCGGTCTCGGACGCTGTGCTTCCCACGTCCCCTACCGTACGTCGCTCAGTGTCCGGATCCGCCCGGACGATCCGGCAGCGCGCTCACTCCGGCCGGCGGCAGGCCCGCCGTGGTGCACATCACCTGGCACCAGGCCAGCACGTGCCCGGTCAGATCGTCGCCGGTGGGGGACCAGGAGGCGCGCAGCTCCAGCTCGGTGGTGGACGGCTCGCCGCGCTTGTCGCCGAAGCTCTCCGACACCGCCCGGGTGACGGTGCCGGACACGCCCGCGTACCCGGCGGGCTCCAGGGCCTCCAGCAGCCAGCTCCAGGCCACCGAGCCGATCAGCTCGTCGGCGGCGATCTCCGGCTCCAGGTCGGCCCGGATGTAGGCGACGACGCGGAAGCCGCCGGTCCAGCCGTTGCGGCCCTCGGGGTCGTACAGCACGATCAGGCGGCCCGTGGCGACCTCGGTTTCGGCGTCGGCCCCGACGTCCCGGTAGACGCTGCCGGACAGGGCGGCCGCGTAGGGCGCCAGCCGCTGCGGGGCGGGCATCTCCTCCAGGTCGAGCTCGGGACGGATCGGCTCGCCCGCCAGGAACGCGCGCAGCGTGTCGCGGGCCCGCCGGAACGGCTCGGGGACGGTCATGACCGGACCGCCGAGATGGCGGCCCCGCACCGGGGCGCGGTGCAGGCGGCTCGTCGCGGCGCCGTACGCGGCGACGGGGGGTTGAGGCGGAGACAGAGGCACAGCACAGGTTTCGGATCGGGGGCGCGCGACGTCAGGCTACGGCCCGCTGGTACGCGACGCGGCCGGTGGCGGACAGGTCGGAGGAGGTCCCGGCGGGGGCGGCGGACACGGCGGAAGCCGGGGCCGCCGATGCGCCCGTCGACGGGGCGGCGGTGCCGGCGGATCCGGCCGGCAGGCCGACCAGCAGCGCGGCTCCGCACTCGGTGCAGACCCTCTCGGGGCAGTCCGCGCCGTGCCCGTCGGGGCAGGGCGGCTGCTCGAAGAGGCGTTCGTCACCGCAGGTGGAGCAGTACACGGAGACCTCCCTCGGGCTATGACACGGATCACGTTCGCATGAGGCGGTGACAGAATGCGGGACTTCGCTCGGCGTGTCCGGAACTTCGTCGCCGCCACGGCGACGCCCCCGATCGTGCCCGATCCGGCCGGCGAGGTTCGAACCGGGGACGTTCGGCCCTGTTGCGCGGGGCGGTGCGCCCCCGCGGGGGCGTTCGTGGGACCATCTCACATGTGGTCGTAGACGCCGTTGGTTCCAAGGACGCCGCCCCAGGGCTGCAGGACAGCCCCTTCCTGAGGGCCTGCCGCCGCCAGCCCGTGCCCTACACGCCGGTGTGGTTCATGCGGCAGGCGGGCCGCTCGCTGCCGGAGTACCTGCGGGTGCGCGAGGGCGTGCCGATGCTCGAGGCGTGCGCCCGCCCCGACATGATCATCGAGATCACCCTGCAGCCGCTGCGCCGGTACGCGGTGGACGCCGCGATCTTCTTCAGCGACATCGTCGTCCCGCTGCGGGCCGTCGGCGTGGACCTGGACATCAAGCCGGGCGTCGGCCCGGTGATCGCCGACCCGATCCGGGACGCGGCCGGGGTGGACCGGCTGCGCCGCCTGACGCCCGACGACGTGCCGTTCGTGGCCGAGGCGGTGCGCGGGCTCGTCGGCGAGCTCGGCGCCACCCCGCTGATCGGGTTCGCGGGCGGGCCGTTCACGCTCGCCTCGTACCTGATCGAGGGCGGTCCGTCGAAGAACCACGACCGCACCAAGGCCATGATGTACGGCGAGCCGCGGCTGTGGGACCGGCTGATGGGGCGGCTGGCCGACATCACCATCGACTTCCTCACGGTGCAGGTCGAGGCCGGGGCGAGCGCGATCCAGGTGTTCGACTCCTGGGTGGGCGCGGTCGGCCCGCAGGACTACCGGGCCTCGGTGCTGCCGTACACCCGCCGCATCTTCCAGGCGCTGGAGCCGCTGGGAGTCCCGCGCATCCACTTCGGCGTCGGCACCGGCGAGCTGCTGGGCCTGATGGGGGAGGCGGGCGCCGACGTGATCGGCGTCGACTGGCGGGTCCCGCTCGACGACGCCGTCCACCGCGTGGAGCCGGGCAAGGCCCTGCAGGGCAACCTCGACCCGGCGCTGCTGCTCGCCCCGTGGGACGTGATCGAGGCGCGCGCGCGGGACGTGCTCGCCCGGGGCCGCACCGCCGAGGGGCACGTGTTCAACCTCGGCCACGGCGTGCTGCCGTCCACCGATCCGGACGTGCTGGCCCGCCTGGCCGACCTCGTCCACGAGGCGTCCGCGTCCTGACCCGCCGCGCCGCCGCGCGATGATCCGCTAAGGCCACCCCGCTGCGGGTTCCGCCGACCCATCTGGAATGGTGGAGGCATGACCGAGCGGGAGGTGAACGCACGGCGGCCGCACGCCGTCGTGATCGGCGGCGGCATCACGGGTCTGGCCGCCGCCCGGCTGCTGCTGCGCGGCGGGGCGCGGGTGACCGTCCTGGAGGGCTCCCCCCGGATCGGCGGCAAGCTGCGGGTCAGCGAGATCGCCGGGCTGCCGGTGGACGAGGGCGCCGAGTCGATGCTGGCGCGCCGCCCCGAAGGCCTGGAACTGGTGCGCGACCTGGGCCGGGCCGGCGACCTGGTGCACCCGGGCACCACCTCGTCGGCGATCTTCAGCCACGGCGCGCTGCGGCCCCTGCCGTCCGGGCAGGTCATGGGGGTGCCGACCGACCTTGCGGCGCTGGCCCGCGCGCAGGTGCTGTCCCCGAAGGGACTGGCCCGCGTGCCGCTCGACCTGGTGCTCCCGGCCACGCCGCGGGGCGCCGCGGACGTGTCGGTGGCCGACTACGTGGGCGCCCGCCTGGGCCGCGAGGCGGTGGACCGGCTCGTCGAGCCGCTGCTGGGCGGCGTGTACGCCGGACGCGTCGAGAAGCTGTCGTTCGAGGCGACGATGGCGTCGGTCGCCGCGGCGTCCCGCGGCCACCGGTCGCTGATCGCCGCGGTCCGCGGCCTCCGGCAGGGCGCCTCGGACAACACCGGCCCGGTGTTCGCCAGCCTCCCGGACGGGCTGGGCGCCCTGCCGCACCTGGTGGCCGACGCGATCACCGCGGAGGGCGGGACGATCCGCACCGACGCCATGGTCCGGGAGCTGCGCCGCACGCCCACCGGGTGGCGGCTCACCGTCGGCCCGGCGCGCGACCCCGAGTACCTCGAGGCCGACGCGGTGGTGGTGGCGGTGCCCGCCGCACCGGCCGCCCGGCTG
Organism: Actinomadura rubrobrunea NBRC 15275; assembly: GCF_001552235.1. Lineage (NCBI taxonomy): Bacteria > Bacillati > Actinomycetota > Actinomycetes > Streptosporangiales > Thermomonosporaceae > Actinomadura > Actinomadura viridilutea. Next base: position 19,652 of record NZ_BCQU01000113.1, read on the forward strand.
CTCGCGGACGAGGTGCCCGCCGCGTCCCGGGAGCTGGCCCGCATCGACTACGCCAGCATGGCGATCGTCACGCTCGTCTACCCGGTGAGCGCGTTCCCCCGCCTGCCGCGCGTCAGCGGCTACCTGGTCCCCGCGGTGGAGAACCGGGACGTCAAGGCCGTCACCTTCAGCTCGATCAAGTGGCCGCACCTGCGGCGAAACGCACCCGACCTCATCGCCGTGCGCTGCTCCCTGGGCCGGTACGGAGAGGAGCACACGCTCCAGCGCGACGACGAGGACCTGCGGGCCGCGGCCGTCACCGAGCTCGCCGCCACCTGCGGGCTCACCGAGCTGCCCGTCGCGTCCCGCGTGACGCGCTGGGGCGGCGGCCTGCCCCAGTACAACGTGGGGCACGCCGACGTGGTGGCCCGCATCCGCGCCGCCGTGGCGGGGCAGCCGGGCCTGGCCGTGGCGGGCGCCGCGTACGACGGTCTCGGCGTCCCCGCGTGCATCGCCACCGCCCGCGCGGCCGCGACCCGGGTGCTGGAACATCTCGACAGTCGGGGAGAATTGAGACATGGCAACGGAGAAGGCGAGCAAGCCCAAGGCGCGCGACCTGAACCAGGTGATCCGCTACACGATGTGGTCGGTCTTCCGGGTGAGGACGCCCGGTGAGGTCGCCGAGGGCCACGCCGCCGAGGTGCAGGACCTGCTCGACCAGGCCGCCCAGAAGGGCGTGACCACCCGCGGGGTCTACGACGTCGCCGGCCTGCGGGCCGACGCCGACTACATGTTCTGGTGGCACGCCCCCAGCTCCGACGACCTGCAGGAGGTCTACTCCCGGTTCCGGCGCACCGCGCTGGGCCGCGCCAGCGAGCCGGTGTGGTCGGTGATGGCGCTGCACCGCCCGGCAGAGTTCAACAAGAGCCACATCCCGGCGTTCCTGGCGGAGGAGGAGCCGCGCTCCTACGTGTGCGTGTACCCCTTCGTCCGGTCCTACGACTGGTACGTGCTGCCGGACGAGGAGCGCCGCGCCATGCTCGCCGAGCACGGCCAGATGGCCCGGAGCTTCCCGGACGTGCGCGCCAACACCGTCGCCTCCTTCGCCCTCGGCGACTACGAGTGGATCCTGGCGTTCGAGGCCGACGAGCTGCACCGCATCGTCGACCTCATGCGGCACCTGCGCGGGGCGAAGGCCCGGCTGCACGTCCGCCACGAGATCCCGTTCTACACCGGCCGCCGCAAGCCGCTGTCCGAGCTGGTCGCCGGCCTTCCGTAACGGCCCTCCGGCTCGGCGACGCGTCCGGCCGCGGCGAAGCGTCCGCGACCGGACGCCGGGACCGGGCCGGGACCGGGCGCTCCCGCGTTGTCCCGTCTGGCCGGAACCTTCGGCGAAGTGCCTGTAGAGTGCGGCGCGTGACCAAGGCTCGCCCGAAGCACGCGCGTGGCAGGCACGCCAAGCCGCCGTCCGAGCTGGCCGTCCGACTGGACCGGATGGTCAAGGAGGCGCTGGGGGAGTCGGGCAGGCGCAAACTGCAGGCCGCCGGGGCCGGGGCGGCCTCGCTGGCGCTGATGGGCGTGGCGGCCGTGGCCGTCGTGTCGGCCGCGGGCGGCGACGAGCCGCCGCGGGCCGAGGTCGCGGCCGAGCGCGGCGCGCAGCGCTCCCCGGCG